>JBERSB010000352.1:0-18132 GCA_041236755.1 Luminiphilus sp.
CGTGCCCGCAGGCGGCACGCTGTTCGACACGACCGAGACCTACCCGAAGGCCTACGAGGCGCTGAAGGCCTACGTCAGCCAGAACGCCTACATCGACCTGCCCGGCATGAGCGAGCACCGCTGCCGCGCGGCGACCGTCAACCTGGACATCGGCGGCGTGCTCTACGGCGAGATGTTCCTCGACGTGGAGCCAGGCGAGCTGGCCGAGCTCCACGTATTGCACGACCGGTTCCACCGCTTCATCCAGCGCGAGGCATGAGCGCCGCATCCGACAAGCCGACGGTCAGCCTCGTCATCTCGGTCTGGAACCGGGTCGACGACCTGCGCGAGAACCTCGCGTCGATCCGCGAGCAGACCGTGGCCGCCGACCAGGTGATCGTCGTCGACAACGACTCGACCGACGGCACGCCCGAGATGGTGATCGCGGAGTTCCCCGAGGTGCAGCTCATCCGCATGCCGCACTCGGACTACGGGGCGTGCGAGACGTTCAACGTCGGCTTCTCGAGCGCGAAGGGCGACCTCGTCGGCATCCTCGACGACGACGTGATCCTGCCTGCGACCTTCGTCGAGCACATGGTGCAGAAGTTCGCCGAAGAGCCCGAGACGACGGCGATCCTCTCACCCAAGGTGGTCGAGCCCGAGACGCCCGACTGGTACCTGGAGAGCGAGACCCTGCACCAGGAGCGCTACCTCGCGACGTTCCGCGGCTGCGGCTCGATGGCGCGCGCCGACGCGATCCGTAAAGCGGGCTGGTACGACATCCGCTTCTTCATCTTCGGCAACGAGCGCGACCTGACGACGCGCCTGCTCAACCTCGGCTACCGCGTGAAGATGTTCCCGCAGGTCGAGGTCTTCCACAAAGCGCCGTTCGGCATGCGCCACGGCAAGCGCAGCCTCTACTACCACGTCCGCAACTTCTGGCTCTACGCGTTCAAGTACCTGCCGTGGAGCCAGGTGCTGGGCTTCCCGTTCCGGTTCCTGTCCACGGGCCTCGGCGGCAAGCAGCGCTCGGACGGCGGGGAGGTCGGCGACGCGGTCGGCACGATCGGCCTGTTCGACAACATCAAGGGCGTGCGGTGGGGCTACTGGATCTGCTTCAAGGCGACGCTGGCGGCGCTCGCCAACCTGCCGTACTGCATCAAGCATCGGCAGGTGTGCACGCACCCGGACTTCGAGCCGCCGCTCAAGTAGCCCGCGCTGTTTTTTGTGCCGCACGTTCGCGGCGCCGCTAGCATCTGCCGCGCCAAGCCGTGCTCTCCGCGATCGTCGTCAACTGGAACGGACAGGACTACCTGCCCGACTGTCTGAACGCCCTGCTGGCGCAGGATCCGCCGCCGGACGAGATCCTGGTCGTCGACAACCACTCCGACGACCGCTCGCGGGAGGTCGTGGCCGAGCGGTACCCGCAGGTCCGCCTGATCGACACCGGCTTCAACGGCGGCCCGTGCCACGCGCGCAACGTCGGCGCGAAGAGCGCGACGCACGACCGGCTGCTGTTCCTCGACAACGATGTGGTCGTGCACCAGGGCGCGGTCGCCGCGCTGCAGCGCGCGATGGACGCCGATTCGAAGGTCGCGATGGTCCAGGCGCGCTCGCTATGCGGGGACGACCAGGACGTCGTGCACTACGACGGCGGCGACCTGCACTTCCTCGGTACCCTGGTCTTGCGCAACTGGTATTGCCCGGTCAGCGAGGCGGAGTCGCCCGACGGACCGGTCGGCGCCGGTATCGCGCTGTGCTTCTTGGTCGACAAGGCGGCCTACGAGCAGGTCGGCGGCTTCGACGAGAACCTGTTCATCCTCTACGAGGACAACGAGTTCTCGTACAAGCTCCGTATGCGCGGGCACTTGATCCAGCTCTGCCCCGACGCGCTGTGCACGCACAAGGCGGGCACGGTCGGCCTCAGCGTGCGCGGCGAGGCCCGCTACCCCGGCCGCCGCACGATGCTGCACAGCAAGAACCGCTGGTACGTGCTGTTCACCTGCATGCGCTGGCGCACGCTGCTGCTGACCGCGCCGGCGCAGCTCGTCTACGGTGTCGTCTACGCGGGCTTCGGGCTGCGCAGCGGCCACCTCGGCTCCTGGCTGAAGGGCAAGTGGGCGCTGCTCACGCTGTTGCCGCGCGCGTTCGCGGCGCGCGGGCCGGCGCAGCGCGGCCGCACCGTGCCCGACCGCGACCTGCTGGTCGCAGCGCCGATGACGCTCAACCCGGGCCTCGCCGACCGGGGTGCTGGCGCCGCGCTGCGCCGCGGCCTGGACCGCTTCTTCGCGGGCTACTGGCGACTGGTCCGGGGCCTCTGTGGCTGACGCCGCGCCGCGGGTGCGCGCGCTGGTGCTCAACTACCGCGGCGCGTCGATGACGGCGCAGGTCGTGCGCGACCTGCTCGCGGTCGACGACGTGGAGCTCTCGATCGTGGCGCTCGACAACGGCTCGGGCGCAGAAGAGGTCCGCGCGCTCGAGGACGCGCTCGCGTCGCTCGACCCCGGCCGGCACGAGGTCTGCGTGCAGGCCTTCGAGCACAACCTCGGGTTCGCGGCCGCGATGACCCGGGGCCTCGTCGAAGCAGGCGAGCAGGGCTTCGTCTACGCGCTGATCTGCAACAACGACCTGCGGCTGCCTGAGGGCTTCTTGCGCCCCCTGGTCGACGTCCTGCAGAACGACCCGCGCGTCGCGGCCGTCGGTCCGACGATCGTGGACGCCGACGGCGCGGTGTGGGCGGAGGGCGGCGAGGTCGGCTTCGCCGCCAACGCGCTCCGGCTGCGGCGGCAGGGTCGCGCGCCGACGCCGACCACGGCCGGCCCCGAAGAGGTCGACTTCTTGACCGGCGCGTGCACGCTGCTTCGCGTCGACGCCGCGGTGGCGGCCGGCGCGTTCCCGGACGAGTACTTCATGTACTGGGAGGACGTGGCGCTGAGCCACGCGCTGCGCCGCGCCGGGCACGGCGTCGTCTGGGTCCCGTGGGTGCGCGTGGAGCACCAGGGCGGGCAGTCGTCCGGCGGCGGCCGGTCGCCGCTGCGCAAGTTCATGATGGCCTGTAACGCGGTGCGGTTCCTGCGCGCGCACGGCAGCGTGCGCGGCTGGCTGGGCTGGCTGGTGTTCGACGTGCTGCTGTGGCCGCTCGCGTGGCTCGCGGGTCCGGCCGCGGCGCTCGCGAAGCTGCGCGGCACGCTGCTGGGCCTGTGCGGCTACGCGCCGTCGGCGCGGGACGTAGCTCGCTACCTGGGCTGACGGCGCTGACGGGCTCTGCGCTGACGGGCTCTGCGAGGGCGACGGCCTGCGCAGCCGCCCGCAGCCTGCTCAGCCCTGGTCCTCGGGTCGCGTGCGCGAGCGCGCCGGGTCCTCGGGCCACACGTCGCTGTTCGAGCCTGGCGCGAACTCGCGCGCGATCGCCTGGTCGAGGTCTGTCGGGCCCTCCTGCACCGTGGCGAGGACCGTGAGCGAGCCGCCGCCGTCGAGCTGCCGCGCGCTCGCGAAGAGCCGCTTCGGGCCGAGCACCGCGCGCGCGTCGAGGCCCGGCTGGATCCACGCTCCCGACGGCGGCTGGCTGCGGGCGTGCGCCCGGGCCAGCGCGGACAGCGAGTCGACGACGAGCACGAGGTCGTCGCCGCGCTCGACGCGTCGGAGCGCAGCCTGCAGCGCCAGCTCGGCGACTTCGCAGTGTCGCTTGGGCTCGTCGGCGAACCGCGTGCCGACGACCGTGAGCTCCGCGTCCGCTCCTGCCGCGCGCGCGGCGGCGAGGTCCTCGGGCCGCTGGTCGAGCAGGCAGAGCGTCACCGCGAGCTCGGGGTTCGCGGCGGCGACCGCGAGCGCGAGGTCGCGGAGCCACGCCGCGCGCGCGAACTCCGGCCCCGCATGCACCAGCACGCGGTGTCCCAGGCGCCACGGCGCCTGTTTGGCCAGCGGCGCGAAGGCGTCGCCGTCGCCGAGCAGCAGCGGGGGGGTCGCGACGACGGCGCGCCGCGACGAGAACGGCGCGACGTCGCCGATCTTCTCGACGGCGACGCCCTGCACGGCGTCCACGTGCTGCAAGGAGAGCGACCGTTCTGCGCCGCGCGGCGCCCGCACGCGGCCGCGCACGCGGTGGCCGTGCTGGAGGTTGAGCGCGCGGATCTGCTTCTGGCTGACGTAGGCGTCGCTCGCGGTCTCTGCGTAGTCGGCGGCCGCGAGCCGCACGAAGCCGAAGCCCTCGTGCATCATCGAGAGTTCGCCGTCTGCGACCACCGCTTCGCCCGCGTCGGCGAGGTGCGCCACCAGCGCTCCGACCAGCTCGCCGTGTTCGAGGTGGGGAGGTAGCTCCATGCCGCGCGCAGCGGCCGCCTCGAGCAGCGCGGCCCGCGGCTGCGCGAACAGCTCGGGGACGCTGGTCACGCGCCGACCTCCAGCTGCGCGAGCAGCGCTGCGACCGCCTGCCGCGTCTCCTCCAGGGAGCCGCCGTTGTCGATCACCCGGTGCGCGCGGGCGCGCTTTTCTTCGAGCGGCAGCTGGCTCTGCTCCCGCCGCGCCAGCTCACCCTCGTCCCATCCGCGCTCGCGGGCGCGCGCGCGGCGCACGTCTGCGGGCGCTTCGACGAATACGATGAGGCCGCACTGCTCGAACAGACCGGCCTCGAACAGGAGCGGCACGTCGAGCAGGCTGGACGCGCCCGCGGCCGCCGCGGCCTCCAGCTCCGCGAGGATGCGGGACCGGACCTCGGGGTGCACGATCTCCTCGAGCGTGCGCCGCGCCGACGGCTCGGAGAACACGTGCTCGGCGACTGCCGGGCGGTCGAGCCGGCCGTCGACCACGAACCGTTCTCCAAGCCGAGCGCGGACTTCTGCCAGAATTCGAGGCTCTTCGGCGGCCGCGCGGGCGTGCTCGTCGGCGTCGATGTGGCGCAGCCCGTGGGCTCGGAACAGGGCCGCGACGGCGCTCTTGCCAGCCGCTACGCCCCCGCAGAGGCCGATCACCAGCGGCTGGTCGGGCCGGAACCGGTGGGCTCCGGCCGGCTGCTGGTCGTCGGGCGTGGCCATGGGCGCATCGTCCTAGAGGGCCGCCACGGAGACAAGTCGTGCATGGAAGCCATCTTGACCATGGGCGCCGTCTTCCTAATATGCCCCATCCCAGCGCGCGGTCCGGGCCCTCGGTCCGAGCGCGGGTCTGACCCCGAAGTCCGATCTCCCGAGCCCTCACTTCCTCTCCGACGTTCTCCCGACGTCCGTCCCCTGCTGTTGCCCGCCGAACGGCGCGGCAACGCCCTCAACGCACAGACCCCTTGGAGTTGGTTCCTATGCACAATCGCCAGAGCGGTGCCGCCCACGTCCCGATCATCTTCTTCATCCTGCTCTTGGTGATGTTCCTCGGAGCGTTGTTCTTCGGCTACACGCAGCAGAACAGGAACTCGGAGTTGGACAAGCAGGTGCGGGCCGCGAAGGCCGACCTGCAGGAGATCCAGGGCAAGGAGACCCTGATCCAGGACTACATCGCCGACCTCGGCGAGATCATCAACAAGCCCGGGCCGTACGAAGGCCGCGAAGGTCGCGCCGCGATCTACGAGGGCGCGACGATCGACTACCCGGGACTGATGACGCCCAAGACCGTCAAGACGGTCATGGACGACGCCGCGAGCAACGCGGGCGTCTCGCAGGCCTCGTCGCTCGAGAACCTGCTGGGCTCGATGATCACGCGCATCAACACGCTCCAGCAGCGCGTCAAGGACATCGAGCTCGAGCGCGACAAGGCGCTCGCCGACAAGAGCACCGGTGACCAGCGCTACACGACGCTCGAGGGCCAGGCGTCGAGCAACGCCAGCGAGAACTCGGCCAACCTCGAGCAGACCCGCTCGGACTTCCAGTCGGCCACCGACGACCGCGACCGCCGCATCGCCACCTTGACGGAGAACCTCCGCAACAAGGACGAGCAGATGACGACGATGAAGGAGGAGTTCGCCGCGAAGGAGAAGGACCTGATGGGCCGCATCGCGCGCCTGCAGACCCAGAACTCGGCGCTCGTGGAGCGCGAGGCGCTGCGTCAGCCGCCCAACGTCGCCGACGGCAAGATCCTGGTCGCAAAGAACGGCATCCCGAAGGCCTTCATCAACCTCGGCCGCACGGACCTGCTGCAGCCGGGCACCGTGTTCCGCGTCAAGAACCCCAACGACAGCAGCGTGAAGGGCTACTGCCAGGTCACGCGCATCGAGGACGAGCGCGCCGAGGTCCGGCTCTACGACTTCGTGGACCCGGTCGGTGACTACGCCAGCGAAGGCGACCTGCTGTTCAACGACCTCTACACGCCGCGCGTCACCCGCACGATGTACCTGATGGGTCGCTTCAGCGCGCCCTACGGCAAGGAGCAGCTGACCAACCTGCTGCGCCGCCTCGGCAACCGCGTCGTGACCAAGATGGGCCCCGGCGTCGACACCGTCATCCTGGGCAACAACCCGGTCAACGAGGCCGGCGACGGCTTCTCCGCGATCCAGGAAAGCGAGGAGTTCAAGCTCGCCAACGAGCTTCGTGTCGAGTTCACCTACCTCGCGAAGATCGCCGACCTCGTCAAGCTCTAGCAGCTGAAGAGCACGGAGCGCCGCGGCCGAGAGGTCGCGTGGACCAGGACAGGCGGCCGCCCGGGCCGCCTGTTTTGGTTTTGGGGCGCGTCGCGGGCGGCCTAAGCTGACCCGCGCATGCCACTCGACCAGCCCGACACGCGCGACGCCGTCGACCCGCCTGAGGCGCTGCCGCGGATGACGTTCGGGGACCACCTGGACGAGCTGCGCAAGCGGGTCATCAAGGCGCTGCTCGCCGTCGTCGTGGCCGTCATCGGCGTGTTGCCCTTCAAGAACGCGGTCCAGGAGATCATCGTCGGTCCCTACCGGACGCAGTGGCAGATCGGCTTCGAGGGCTGGATCGAGAAGCTCCAGGCGCAGCAGGACGCGGGCGTCATCAGCGAGGACTCCGCCGAGTTCCTGCAGTTCTGTATCGCGCGCAAGGAGGAGATCTACGCCGGCACCTACGAGTATCCGCACCTGCTGCAGAGCAAGACCGGCTACCCCGTGCCCTACAGCCTGTATGCGACCGGCGGCCTCGAGGACATCCTGTCGTTCATGTGGGCGTCGCTGATCTTCGCCCTGGTGTTGGCGAGCCCGGTCGTGATCTGGCAGATCTGGGCGTTCATCGCGTCGGGGCTCTACAAGCACGAGCGGTCGGTCTTCTACCGCTACTTCCCGTTCATGGTGCTGCTGATCGTCTCCGGGGTCTGGTTCGGCTACGCGGTGGCGTTGCCCTACAGCCTCGGGTTCCTCATCAGCATGATGGACCCGGCGCTGGTCGGCGCGATCTTCAGCGTCGGTCAGTTCCTGAACCTGCTGTTCATGACGACCGCGGCGATGGGCGTGGTGTTCCAGGTGCCGCTGGTGATGCTCGCGCTGCAGAAGGTCGGCCTCGTCCGGCACCAGACGTTCGTGAAGCACTGGCGGATGACGATCCTGGTGATCTTCATCATGTCGGCGCTGTTCAGCCCGCCGGAGCCGGTCTCGATGATCCTGATGTCGCTGCCGATGATCGTCCTCTACGGCGTGGGGCTGATCCTCACCGCCTCGGGCAGGAAGAACGAGCCGGCGCCGCCGGAGGCCCTGGCTTGATCGCCGAGGTCCTCGCGATCGGCGACGAGCTGGTCCACGGCGGTCTACTGGACACCAACAGCCGGCACCTCGCCGAGGAGATCGAGCGCCTGGGCGCGGTCGTGCACCGCATGACGGTCGTCGGCGACGACCCAGGTCGGCTCCGCGACGCGATCGATGGCGCCTGCCGCCGCGCCGACGTCGTGCTGGCCACCGGCGGCCTCGGCCCGACGCTCGACGACCGCACGCGCGACGTCGTCGCGGGCATCCTCGGTGAGTCGCTGCGCTTCGACGACGCGAGCTGGCAGCAGATCCTCGCGTGGTTCGAGCGGTTCCAGCGGCCGGTCCCCGACAGCAACCGACGTCAGGCCGAGCTGCCTGCGTCGGCGACGCCGCTCACCAACACGGTCGGCACGGCGCCCGGTTTCTCGGTGCGCCTGCACGACGCCACGCTGTTCGTCATGCCCGGTGTGCCGCGCGAGATGAAGGTCATGCTGCGCGACGAGGTGCTGCCCGCGATCGCCGCGATGGGCGGCCTGACGCCGACCGCGCAGCGCCTGCTGCGCGTGCTCGGGCCGTCTGAGGCGATGTTGGGGGAAGCGGTCGGGGACCTGATGGAGCCGGGGCGCAACCCCGCCGTCGGCGTCACCGCGTCCGGCGGGCTGCTGACGCTGCGCGTCGTCGCGACCGCGCCGACTCTCGCTGAGGCCGAGGCGATGTGCGAAGAGACTGCGGCTTCGCTGCGCCCCAAGCTCGGCAGCTGGATGTTCGCCGAAGGCGAGGCCGAGCTGCCCGAGCTCGTGCTGGCGAGGCTGCAGCGCGACAACCGCAGCATCGCGTTCGCGGAGTCGTGCACGGGCGGGCTCTGCGCGGCGCGGCTCACCGACGTCGCCGGCTCCTCGGCGGTGATGCTCGGGGGCGTCGTCGCCTACAGCAACGCCGCGAAGGTAGCGCTGCTGGACGTGCCGCAGGCGCTGCTCGACGAGCACGGCGCGGTCAGCGAGCCCGTGGCCAGGGCGATGGCGGAAGGTGCTAGGCAGCGGTTCGGCAGCGACTGCGCCTATGCGACCACCGGCATCGCGGGGCCGTCCGGCGGCAGCGACCACAAGCCTGTGGGCACGGTCTGCTTCGGCTATGCCGATGCGGCCCATGCCAAGGCGTGGACCGTGCCGATCCCGGGGCTCGGCCGGTCGTTCGTGCGCGACCGGGCGGTGTTCGAGGTCTGGCGCGACCTGATGCAGTAAGTGCATCTCCGAACAGGGCGTATGATGGTCGGCGGAGGCCGGTCGCGCCTCCTTCGGAGCACTCGTGAAGATCTGTCTGTCGTGCGAAGGGGTCACCGAGACCCAGGCGCGGCGCTGCGGCAACTGCAGCGCGCCGCTGCTCTCGACGGACGAGGTGCACTACCCGGCGCGGCGCGGCGAGCTGGCCGCGAGCAATCCGCTGCTCGGCACGGTCATCGACGGCAAGTACCGGCTCCAGTCGGTGCTCGGCCGCGGCGGGCTGGGCACGGTCTTCCGCGCGCAGCACACGGGCTCGCTCGCGACCGTCGCGCTCAAGGTCCTGCACCCGCGGTTCGCGCAGCAGCCTGAGTACCGCAGGGCGCTCGTCCCGGAGGCGCGCCGCGCTGCTGCGGTGGTGCACGAGCGGTGCGCGCGGCTGCTCGACGTCGGCGAGGGGGACGAGGGCATCACGTATCTCGCGATGGAGCTGGTCGAGGGCCAGACCCTGCAGGAGGTGCTCGAGGACGGGCCGCTCGAGCCCGGGCACGCAGTCGACATCCTGTCGCAGGTCGCCGTCGCGCTGTCCGCGGTCCACGACGCGGGGCTGGTGCACTGCGACCTGTCACCGCGCAACGTCATGGTCTCGGCGAGGCGAGGCGCGCTCGAGGTGAAGGTGCTGGACTTCGGCATCGCCCGCAGCGTCAACCTCGCCGAGGGCGTGCACGCGCCGGCACATCTGCGCGGCTTCGCCAACCCGGCGTTCTCCGCGCCCGAGCTGCTCAAGGGCGACGCGGTCGACGCGCGCGCCGACGTCTACTCGTTCGGGACGCTGGCGTGGTTGGCGTTGACCGGGACCATGCCGGTCGACGACCGCGACCCGCGGCAGGCCGTCGAGGCCATCCGCGAGGGACGGCTGCTGCCGTGGCCGGGCGACAAGTCCATCCCGCGCCGCCTCGTGCGGTTGGTGCGGCGGTGCCTGCAGCTCGACCCCGCCGCGCGGCCTTCGTCCATGCGCGCCGTGACGCAGGAGCTGCTCGCCACGAGCGCGAGGCGCGCGGCGCCGCTCGCGCGGTTCGCGTCGCTCGCCGCGGCCGCCGCGCTGGTCGTGGCGCTGCTGCCGCGCGGAGGTCCGGGGCCCGTGTTCCTGCGTCCGCAGGCGGGCTCGGCGCTCGCGATGTCCGACGGCGCGCTCGCGCGCGGTGCTCCGACGCAGGAGCTGCGCGCCGAGCAGCTCGAGACGATCGAGTTCCACTTCGCCGGCGTGCGTCCGGACCGCCTGGTAGCCGAGGTCGCGCGGGCCGGCAAGGTCCTGGTGCGCACGCCGCTCGCGCCGACCGTCGATCCAGGTGCCGGCACGATGGTGCTCTCCGACGGCCAGCCTTCGTGGCGCGAGGTGCTCGCGGCGCTCGCCCAGACGAGCCAGAAGGGACCGGTCGAGCTGACGCTGGTCCAGCCGGGCGCTGCGGTGCTGGGCGCGGCCCGGCTCCGACTCGACCTCGAGCCGCCGCAGCTCTCCGCGACCTTCGAGGGTGACGCCAGCGACCTGCGCCGCAGCACGCGGCTGCTCGTCGAGGCACAGGACGACCTCGGCGTCACCCGGATGGAGGCGCAGCTGCGGTTCGCCTCGGGAGAGGTCCTGAGCGTGCCGCTGCCTACCGACTCCGGGCCCTTCGCGCTCGGTGAGGCGCTCGCCGCGTCCGTGCGCGGCGTCGCGCCGCTGGGCGCGGGCGAGGTGGTGGTGACGGCGGCGGACGCCGCAGGCCACCGCGCGGAGTCGGCGCCGGTGCGCTTCGTGGCCGCCGACGTGGCGGCGCCGCGCGTCACCGGGCTGACGGGGCCTGCAGGCCGCGCCGGCCTCGCGCGGATCGCCGATCGGCTGCGCTTCCGCGTGCAGCTGTCGGCCGGCGAGCCCGGCCTGCGGCTGCGCTGCCGCTACGACGGCGGGGAGCTGCAGCTGCCGCTCAAGGTCGAGTCCACCGAGCGCCCGGTCGCGCGCTCCTTCGACGTCGCGGTCGCGTCCCTGTCGGACTTCACCGGCGAGCTCGAGTTCCGCGTCGCGGTGATCGACCCGCTCGGCAACGAAGAGGAGCGCGTGTTCGCGGCGCGGGTCGTCGACCACAACCCGGAGCTGGTGGTCGAAGCGGCCTCGGGCGCCGGAGGTCGGCCGACGGTTGTCGAACGCGGCGAGCTGGTGACCGGGCCCGACGGCGGCGCGTTCGTGCTCCGCCCGGTCGGCAGCTTCGACGTCGCCGGCGCGTTCGTCGAGCGAGACGGGCAGCGGCTGCCGGGCGCGGTCGTGGAGCTCGCGTCTGGCGGGGCCGGCGACCAAGAGCTGCGTTTGGGTGCGCTCCGGCCGGGCGCCTACTCCGTCAGGTTCGACCTCGCCGAGCGCGAGGCGCCGCAGTTCTCGCCGGTGCGCGCGGTCTACCCGCTGCGC
This sequence comes from Luminiphilus sp., assembly GCA_041236755.1. GTDB lineage: Bacteria > Planctomycetota > UBA1135 > UBA1135 > UBA2386. Next base: position 11,252 of record JBERSB010000352.1, read on the forward strand.
GTGCTGCCCGAGCGGGTCACGGTGCAGGTTCCGCGCTCCGACGAGCGCTTCCTGCCGGCGCTGCTCGAAGCCGGCGTCCTGTCGTCGCGCGTGGTCGACGGCGCGACGGTCGTCGGCGAGGGGGTCGCGTGGCGCTACGACCGTGAGCTACGGCCCTATGTCCGCGGCGTGTGCTTCGGCGGGGGCAGGCCTGCCGTCACGATCCGCGCGAGGCAGGAGGCGCTGCTCGGCGCCATGTCGCCGCAGCGGGGTTGGAACCAACTCGCGCTGGAGCTCTTCGACGCCCTGGGGCGCCGCGTCGGCGTCGTCGACCGGGAAGGCCGCGAGCTGGAGTCCGCCGACGGACGCGTCCGGATCGCGAGGTTCTGGTGGCGGCAGTCGTCGGCCCGCCCCGTCGGCGAGCAGCAGCTGGTCGAGCACGGCAAGCCGGTGCGCCTGCGCATCCTCGTGCCGCTGCCGCTCGAGACGGCGAACCTGGGCGCGCTCGTGCTCGGACTCGGCAACGGCGAGTGGCCCGCGGTCTCCGTCGAGGCGTCCTCCTCCGGCTCCGAGGTCCGGTTCGAGGTGCCGTTCTCGGTCTGGAGCGTGTCGTCACAGCTCGCCGCGAAGTCACGTCGGCAGTACGCCGACGGCCTGGAGGCCGTGGTGTCGGCCTATGTGCTCAGCCCGGACGGCCGCGACGACCTCCAGCTCACGCTCCGGACGACCCGCAGCACGCTCGCGCCGCTGCGCCTCGGCGACGTCGCGGCGACGCCCCCCGGGCTCGCGGACATGCAGCTGCTGCCCGTGCTCGGACCCGACGGTGCGTTCGAGGAGCCGATGCCGGAGCGTGCGCCGCCCCGCACCGCCTTCCGCCCGCAGCCGGCGACGCCGGTGCGCGACATGCCCGACATCCTGCTGCAGGACCGCGAGGTCTGCGTGGGCGAGGTCCGTTCGCTGAGCGAGGCCGCGCGGCCGATCCAGGATCCGGCGGTCTTGAGCCGCCTCGTCCACCGCGCCGATCCGCTGGGCGGCGAGCGCCTCTCGCCCGCCAACCTCCTCCCTGCTGCGTTCGATGGGCTCGCCGACGATCGCGCCGCCTTCGGCCTCGACTTCTTCCAGGCCTGGGCGCTCTCCCGCCTGCTCGGCCACGTGGTCGCCGGCGATCCGGAGGTCTTCCGGCTGCCGCTGGGCTGCGAGCTCGAACGCGCCGCCTTCGCGGACGGCGCGGGGTCTGCGTGCAGCGGCGTGCTCGCGCAGGGCGGCGAGGTCAGCGCGCGGGCCTTCGACGACCTGTCGCTGCGCCGCGGGCCATGGGGCGCGGTCGACGCGCGCGCCTTCGGGGACGTCGTCCCGACCGCCTACGGCGCCTCGTTCGTCGGCCTCGACTTCGGCCTGCGCGAGTGGGTCCTCGATCTGCCGCACGTGCCCGGCGCCGAGCTGTTGCTGCGCGAGTGGACGGGCATCCACGCGGTGCACCTCGCGCGGGCGCTGGCGAGCGGCGCGGCGGACGCGCAGGCTGTCGACGACCCTACGGCCCTGCAGCAGCACATGGGCGTGGTGCGCGGGCTCGCGCTCGGCGAGCGCGCCGGTGTGATCGGCTTCGACGGCGAGCGGCTGCCGGTCGAGGCGATCTCGACGCTGCCGCCGAGCGTGCCGGGCGTGCTCCGCACCGAGCAGTTGCGGCGGGACGGCCGCGCGATGCTCGGGACCGGCCGCGACGCGCGCCTGCGCAACGTCGGCTTCCGCGTCGCGTGCGACGTCGAACGCCTGCCGCGACCATGGGGGTACAGAGGAACGGGACCGCGCGCGCCGCTCGCCGCTTCCGCTGGCTGCAGCTGCTCTGCTGCGTCGCGCTGTGCGGCTGCATGTCGACGCGGGACGAGCTCAGCGGCCTCGCTGCGAGGCCGCGCCTGGACCGGGCCGTGCTGGTGACCGGCGGGGCGTTCCTCGCGTCCGACGGGGCGCCGTTCGGGACGTTCTCGACGGCGGGGGGGCTGGTCGACGGCGCGGAGGCAGCCGAAGCGATCCCGCTCGCGGACATCGTCGACGCGCTCGAGCGCGGCCGGGTCTTCCAGCGGATCGTCGCCGACGACGACCTCGCGCGGCGCCGGCGGGTCCGGCGGCAGCTCGACGCGTCCTCGACCGCGCAGGACGTGCGTGGCTTCCTGCAGCAGGCCCGCGACGACGGCTTCGACCTGCTGCTGCTGGTGGAGGAGTTGCAGGACGGCGCGATCGAGAGCCAGGGCACCAACTCGCGCTGGCCGGTGACGTTCGCGACCTGGATCCTGCTCGGCGTCGGCATGTTCATCCCGGACCGCACCTTCGAGTCGACGGCCGCGCTGCGCGTGTCGCTGCGCGAGCTCGAGGGCGGCGAGGAGGTCAGCAGCCTGCTGCTGGTGCCCGGCCCGATCGATCTCGCGCTGACCGAGCGTGGCGACGTGCTCGGCCTGCTGCTGTCGGTGATCGTGCCGCCGTTCTGGATCGGAGACTCCGACGTCGCGGTCAACCGCTCGATCCGCGAGACCAGTGAGCGTCGGATGCTCCTGTCGCTGGTGCGCGAGCTGAAGAGCGAGGGCCTGCGGCGCCGCCTCGAAGAGCGCGCCGCGGCGTCGTTGACGCTCGTCGACGACGGCGCAGGCGCGATCGTGCAGGTGCGTTCGGCCGAGGCGTTGAGCGTGGCCGTGCTGGTCGCCGAAGGGCTGGACGAAGCCAGCGCCGAACGCTTCTCCGAACGGCTGCTCGCCTCCAGGAGCTCCGAGGACGGCGTGTTCCGCTACGCGGCCGCCGTTCCGCCGGGCACCCCGTCGAGCTTCCAGGTGCGCGTCGCCACGCTGCGCGGCGGGGTCGCCTCTTCGACGTTCGGTGCCTCGGAGGGGCGATGAAGGTCCCGGCGGGCTTGCGCGTCGGGGTCTGCAGCCACACGGGGCTGGTGCGCGGCGCCAACGAGGACGACTACCTGGTCACGACGCCATCCGGCGACGGCCCGGCCGCGTTCGTGGCAGCGGTCGCCGACGGCATGGGCGGCGCTGCCGGCGGCGCCGAGGCGAGCCGGACCGCGCTGCGCGCGCTCGGCGTCGGCCTCGTCGACGGGCCTGGCGAGCAGGCGCGCGACGAGCGCATGCGGGCGGGGTTCCGCGAGGCGCACGCGCGCGTGCTCGAGTCAGCGGCTGCGGTGCCGGCGCTGCGCGACATGGGCACCACGATGACCGCGCTGTGGCTCGGCGGCGGCGGCGGGGTCCTCGGTCACATCGGCGACTCACGCCTCTACCGCCTGCGTCGCGGCGAGTGGGAGGTGCTGACGACGGACCACTCCGTAAAGGAGGGCGAGAGCCTTCTGACGCGCTGCATCGGCGCGGGCCGTGCGGAGTGTGAGCCCGAGGCAGCGGACATCGACGTGCGCGCCGGCGACCGGTTCGTGCTCTGCACCGACGGCGTCTGGAACGTCGTCGCGCCGCGCGACTTCGCGGCCTTCGCTGGGCTCTCGGAGCCCCAGGTCGCGGCAGAGCGGCTGGTGCGCGGCGCGCTCGACGCGGGCGGGCCGGACAACGCGACGGCGCTGATCGTGGACGCCGTCGACCTCGCGGCCGGAGAGCCGGTAGAGGTCGACCTGCCGCGCCGTGAGCGCCCCGACGCCCGCTCGCTCTGGCCGGCGGCGCCGTCGCTGCGCTTGCCGCGGGGGCCGCTGCTGCTGCTGTTGCTCTCGCTGCTGTTGCTCGCCTGGTCGGGCGCGGGCTGGCTGGGCCTCGATCTGCTCGCCTTGCTGCGGGGTTGACGCGGCGGTGCGCTGCGCCGCGATCCCCGTTGCCCCCGGCGCGACGATCCGCAACGATGCAACTGCCCCTCCAATCCGACCGCAGCCGTCGATGCCGAAGAAACTCCAGCGCCGCATCTCCCAACCCAAGGCCGCTGCCGCAGCCGTGCAGAAGCGCCCCGACGCGGGCGTCGGCGGGCGGTCGCTGTCGCTGGGCGGCAACCGGGTCACTGCCAAGGTGCTCGCCGAGTTCACGAGCCAGCTGGCGGTGCTGCTGAACGCGGGCATCCCGATCACCAAGAGCCTGCGCATCCTCGAGGGCCAGATGCAGCAGGGCGCGATGAAGCGCATCGCCGCGCAGCTGGTCGAGGACGTCGAAGGCGGCACGGCGCTCTCCGAGGCGATGGCCAAGCACGAGGCGGTCTTCGACCCGCTCTACACCAACATGGTGCGCGCCGGCGAGGCGGGCGGCGTCCAGGAGGAGATCCTCAACCGCCTCAGCGGCTTCCTCGTGACGAGCGAGGCCATCAAGTCGCGCGTCAAGGGCGCGCTCGCCTACCCGGTGGCGATCCTGGTGGTCGCGATCCTCGTACTGCTGCTGGTGTTCGCGTTCGTGATCCCGAAGTTCCGCCAGGTCTTCTCGACGCTGGGCGAGGGCAACCTGCACTGGACGACCGAGTGGGTCATGGGCATCGGCGACCACCTCAAGGTCTGGTGGTGGAGCTACCTGCTCGCAGCGGTGCTGCTCTACGCGCTGCACCGCGCGCTGATGGGCAAGGTCGCGGGCTACCGCAGCGTCATGCACAAGCTAGCCCTGCACATGCCGCTGTTCGGCGGGCTCGTGCACAAGAGCCTCGTCGCGCGGTTCGCGCGCACGTTCGGCACGCTGATCCAGTCCGGCGTGCCGCACCTCGACGCGCTGGACATCCTCAACGCGTCGACCAACAACGTGCACATGAAGTCGGCGGTGTCCGACGTGCAGGCGTCGATCCGCGAGGGTGCCGGCTTCGCCGTGCCGATGGGGGAGAGCGGCATGTTCGACGACATCGTGATCAACATGGTCGACGTCGGCGAGCAGACCGGAGAGCTCGACGGCATGCTGACCAAGATCGCCGACCGCTACGAGACCGAGGTCGACCAGACGGTCGAGACGACCTTCAAGCTGATCGAGCCGATCCTGCTGGTCGCGATGGCCGTGATCGTCGGCTTCATCGTGTTCGCGCTGTTCATGCCCTTGTTGACGATGATGCAGCAGATGAGCAAGAGATAGCGACGATGTCGCTCGCGTGGCGCATCCTGCTGTTCGCGCTGCTGCTGAACGTGCTGACGGTCGGCGGCGTGCAGATCATCGTGCACGAGGCGCAGCAGCGGTGGTTCGAGCAGCAGCGCGAGCTGCTCCAGGACTCGGTGCAGGAGTCCTTCGCCGAGCTCGAGCGGGTCTACACGCCTTCGGCGATCGACGCCGCCTCGGCCAACGCGAGCGTCGTCCGCGACCTGCTGCGCAACCAGTCGCTGCGCGAGCTCTACGACGACGTGATCGTCACCAGCGGCCGCCCGCCCTACACCGACGTCTACCTGAACTCGCTCGGCGCGCTGCACCGCGACCCCGACACGTTCCGGCTGGACGAGATCGTGCGCGGCATCTCGCGGGCCCGCGAGGTCGACGGCCTGTTCGCGGTCGCCGACGGCTACTGCCGCGCGCTGCGGCGCAGCGGGCGCGTGGTCGGCTACCTGTGGTTCGTGCCGAAGTTCCAGCCGCGGCTGCCTGCCACGCTGCCGCTCTGGTCGGCGATGTTCGGCGTCGTCGCGTCCACGGTGCTGTTCGGGGGGGTGCTGTTCTGGCTCACGCGGCGCGCTGTGGCGCGTCCGCTCCAGGACGTCGGCGACGCGGCGCAGGCGGTCGCGAGCGGCCGCTACGACGTGCGCCTGCCGGAGACCAGCAGCGTGCCCGAGCTCGGCCCGCTGGTCGCGACCTTCAACCGCATGGCGCAGCAGGTCGAGAGCCACACCGCGACACTGCAGCGCGCAGTCCAGGACGCGGTCGCGTCGACAGAGCAGAAGGAGCGTGCGCTGGTGCAGAGCTCGCGCCTCGCGACCATCGGCACGCTCGCCGCGGGCGTCGCGCACGAGATCAACAACCCGATCGGCGGCATGCAGAACGCGGTGAACCGGCTGCTGCAGGCAGACGGACTGGAGGAGCGTCAGCGGGTCTATCTGCAGCTGGTCCACGACGGCCTCGCGCGCGTCGCGAGGACCGCGCGGCGCATGCTCGAGTTCGCGCCCAAGGACGCGCAGCCGGCGACGTTCGACCTCAAGGAGGCCGTCGAGGGCGCGTTCGCGCTCGTCGAGCACCGCTGCCGGCAGGAGAACGTGCGCTTCGAGCTCCGCTGTGGCGAGCAGCCGGCGCTGGTCTACGGCGACGCGCACGAGCTCCAGCAGGTGATGCTCAACCTGCTGCTCAACTCGCTGGACGCCATCGACGGCGCCGGCGGCGCGGTGACGGTCGCCCTGCGCCGCGACGGCGCGGTCGCGCACGTCTCGGTCGCCGATGACGGCCCGGGGATGCCCACCGAGCTGCAGCCGCGTGTGTTCGACCCGTTCTTCACCCGCAAGGCCCGCCCGGACGCCAGCGGCCTCGGCATGTTCATCAGCTACTCGATCGTGCAGAACCACGGCGGCACTATGCAGATCGAGTCGGCGCCCGGGCAGGGGTTCTGCACGCGCATCGAGCTGCCGGCGCGAGACGCGCCGCCTGCGCCGGGGACCACCACGAGCTGATCCGCCGGCCTGCGCGGCCGGGCTTTCGCAGCTGCCGCAGCAATCCGGGCCGCCCCGGCAGGCCGATCAGGTGCCGGCTTCGGCGCTGCGGTCGGGCGACGGCGCGTCGGCGGGCACCGCCTCGCTGCCGCTGTAGAGCCAGACCTGGTTCTTGCCGCGGCGCTTGGCCTCGTGCAGCGCCCGGTTCGCGTTGCGCAGCAGCAGGTTGACGCTGCTGGCTTTGCGGCCGTCGAAGCTGTCCAGGCCGATCGAGACCGTCACCTGCGTCGTGAACGACCCGCTCGCGATGCTCATCTCGCTGATCCGCTTGCGGATGCGCAGCGCTGTCTGCACCGCCTCGGCCGGCGTGGTCTGCGGCAGCAGCGCGCAG
>JBERSB010000353.1:0-2583 GCA_041236755.1 Luminiphilus sp.
GCGTTCTGCCCGGATCTGCTGCCCCAGCACGCACCCCGGCCCCGCCACGACACCCTGCTCGCAGCCTGACCTGCCGTCACCCTCATGCTCCCCACCACTCCGCATCACCCGGCGGCGCCCTGGCCTCCGCCACCACCGGCACCTCGGCGCCTACAGGTTGTAGCGGATCAGGTCCTCGTCATCCCCGATCTAGCCGGGCGGGTCGTTGCCCACGCCTCGTCGACGGTGATCATCTCACCGGCGCGCGCTGCGGGTCTCGGACCGTCAAGGCTGCCATGTTGTAGTCAGGGGCGCGGCGACTGCTCAGCGGTTCACTCGCCACGTTCGCTCGATGTGGCGGAACGCGTAGTCCGTCCGGAACCAGCGCGCGTTGAGCGTCCAGTCGACGTCGCAGCCGGGGTTCGCCGCGCTCACTTCGTCAAGGAAGCCGCCCTTCGCCGCGGCGTTGCGGACCGTCAGCTGCTGCAGCGACGGGATCTTCGCGAGCGGCCGGAGCTGGTCGTCGTCCAGGTCGGCGACCAGCACGACGTCATGGAGGGACGGGAGGTGGCGCAGGTCGCTCAGGTCGACGTCGATCTGCAGGTCCACCAGCAGGAGCCGCTCGAGCTTGGTGCGCCCGATCGCCTCGAGGTGCTCCTTCTGCAGCAGTTGGGGGCTGCGCAGGCCGAACTCGCGCAGGGCAGGCATCGACGCGAGCTGCGTCAGGTCCCAGGTCACGGCCACGGCGTCGGCGTTGCTCAGGTGGAGCGTCTCGAGCTTGCGCAGCGCGCCCAGGTCGCGGAGCGGCGCGCTGGGGGCGATGCCGCTGGTGGGCGCCGACGTGCACTCGCGGAGCGTGACCGCGCGCAGCTCGCCCAGCGAGCAGATGGAGCGCATCACCTGCTGGTGGAGCTCTGCCTCGACCAGCTCGAGCCGACGTAGCTGCTTCAGCGCTCGGACGGCGCGCCACGTCGCGGCGCTCGGCTGGCCGCGCAGGGTGAGCTCCTCCAGCCCGGGGAAGCGCGCGGCGAGGTCGCACCCCGCTGCGAGCCCGGCCGCGACGTCGAGCCGGCGGGCCTCGGTCGGGTGGGACAGGAGCTGGGCCGAGTCGTCGACGCGCCCCTGCTCGAGGCGGCGTTGTTCGGCGATGTCCGCGCACGCTGCGTCGACCAACGCCTGAAGGTCTGCGTCGGGCGAGATCGCGTGCTCGGACGCGATCCAGATCTGCGTGCGCGGGCCGTCGACGCTGGCGAGCGACCGCGTGACGCGGTTGCCGGGCAACACCAACTCGAAGTCGTAGCTCTGCGCGACCCCGTTGCCGTCGTGCTGGTCGCCGCTGCACCGCCGCAGCGCTTCGCGCCAAAGCTCGAACGTCGGGCCCGTGATGCGGGCCGTCTCGGCCCAGCGGATCCGGTCGAGCTGGTCGGTGCCGCCCGGCGGCGGGCCGCCGATGCGTCCGGCGCCGACGACTTCGGTGCCGACGAGCCGCGCTGCGGTCGCGGTCGCGAGCAGCTCCAAGAACTGCTCGACGTCCTCGGGCTCGACCACTTCGACAGGCTCGGGGTCCTGCAGAGCGGCGCCGCGCTCGTCGCCCCAGGTCGCGGTCATCGCGACGACGCCGACGCCGAGCAGCGCAACGGCTGCCTGGGTCCAGCTCGACCACGTGCGCGTGGTCCTCTGCGGGGTCGCCTCGGCGGGGCCTGGACCGCGCGCAGCCCCCTCGGAAGGGCGCAGCTCCTCGGTCAGCAACGCCTCGAGGAGGCGTCCGTCAGCTTCACGCTGTTCGTTCTCAGTCATCGCTCGTCCTCTTCTGCACGCATTCGGCCAGCGCCGCGCGAAGTCGCGCCAGCAGGCTCTTGACCCCTTCGGGCTTCAGGCCCACCTGCGCGCTGATCTGCGCGCGGCTCTGTCCTGCCCCGTAGTGGAGCTCCAAGACCTCTCGTGAGCGCGCCGGCAGCCCGTCCAGGCACGCCCGCAGCGCGTCGCGCATCTCGTCCCCGTCGTCGACGACGTGCCGGCTCCACAGATCGTCGAGCCGGTCCAGGTCCGCGACCTCGCGCTTGCGGCCGCGGTCGCGCAGCGCCTTGCGCAGCTGGTTGCGCGCGACAGCGAACAGCCACGCCTGCGGGGGGTCGCCGGGCTCCGCGCGGCGGAGCGCCGCGAGCATGGCTTCCTGGGCCAGGTCGTCGACGAACGCCTCCGGACAGCCGAGGAACCGCAGGTAGCGCCGCACCTTCTGGGTGGCGCTGGCGGCTGCCTCGCGGTGGTCTGCTGTCTCCGGCGCGGTCACGGGGTGGAACTACCCTGAGCGCCTTGGTCGGGGGCAGCAATTTCGAGAAACTGCGGCCGGCCGCGCGCGGCGCAGATCAGTCGGCCGGGTCGTAGGCGAGGTTGGGCGCGAGCCAGCGCTCGGCGTCCTTGGTCGCGATGGCCTTGCGGCGCGCGTAGTCCTCGACCTGGTCGCGGTCGATGCGGCCGACGCTGAAGTAGCTGGTCGCCTCGTGGCCGAGGTAGATGCCGCTGACGCTCGCCGCCGGGGACATCGCGAAGTGCTCGGTCAGGCCGATGCCCAGGTCGCGCCCGCCCAGCACCTCGAACAGCGTC
>JBERSB010000354.1:0-9367 GCA_041236755.1 Luminiphilus sp.
AAAACGACTTCTGGTGATCCCCTCGGGCGATCACCCCCACAAGAACGGCGCCGAGATGGCCGACGCCGTGCACCGCGTTGCGATGGCGCGGCTCGCGGTCGGGGGGCTCGAAGACGTGACCGTCGACGACCGCGAGCTGCACCGCGAGGGCCCGTCGTTCACGGTGGACACGCTCGCCGAGCTGCGCCAGGAGCACCCGGGCAAGGAGCTGTTCTTCTTGATCGGCAGCGACAACCTGCCGCTGCTGCCGACCTGGCACCAGCACCACCGCATGCTGGAGTTGGCGACCGTGGTCACCTGGCCGCGCCAGGGCTACCCGATCGACCCGTCCCAGCTCCGCGGCCTGGACCTCTCCGAGCAGGAGCAGGCTGCGCTGCTCGCGCATGCGCTGCGCCTGCCCGCCGCCGACGTCTCGGCGACCGACCTCCGCGCGGCGCTGCGGGCCGGCGACCGTCGTCCGGCAGCGCTGCCCACCGCGGTCGCCGACTACGCCGCGGCGCACGGTCTCTACCGGTGAGCGACCCGTGCAGATGATCGAACCGTGGTGGGCCGCCGCGACCGCCTTCGCCTCGCTCGCGCTCGGGGACCTCGTCAACCGCTACGTCGTCGGCTGGCTGCCCGACGATCCGCCGAAGCCCGGCCGCAAGGCGCACCGCCGTCCGATTCCTCTGGCCGGCGCGCTGCTGGCGCCGACCGTCGCGGCGTGGTGTGCGGCGGGCGAACAGTGGCTGCTGCTCGCAGGCGTGCTGGTCGCAGCGGCGCTCGGCTACGAGGACGACCGCCGCAAGGAGCACGCCGAGCCGCTCGACCCCGGCGGGCTCGACTGGCGCGTCAAGGCGCTGGGGCTGCTCGGCGCGGCCGCGCTGGTGGCGACCGAACTCGTCGACCCCGTGGCCGCGCCGTGGCCGTGGGCCGCGGTGTTCGGCCTGACGTTCGTCCTGACCAACGCGGTCAACTTCCTCGACAACACCGACGGCGTCGCCGCGGGCATCAGCGCAGCGATGCTGCTGCTGCTCGGCTACTTCGCGCTCGACCCGGGCCCCGCGCGCACGGTCGCGCTCGCCGCCGGCTTCGCAGCCGCCGGCTTCGTGCCGTTCAACTGGCCCCGTCCGCGGCTGTTCCTCGGCGACGGTGGCGCCTACTGCCTGGGCCTGTGCGTGGCCTACGCCGCAGCGCACGTCGTCCTGGTCCAGCCGCGCTGGCTGCTTGCCACCGCCGTGCCGCTGGTCGACTTCACGCAGGTCGTGCTCGCCCGCCTCGCCATCGGCGTGCCGCCTTGGGTCGGCGACCGCCGCCACCTCACGCACATCGCGCAGAACCTCGGCCTGCACCGAGTCGTGATCGCGCCGCTGTTCGCCGGCGCCGCGTTCGGCGTCGGCTGGCTCGCGCAGCTCACCTGAGCGCGCGCATCTGCCGCCACTGCTGGCGCAGCGCCTCGCCGGCCGGCGCGCGCTCCTCCAGCCACGTCAGCTGGTCGTCGCGGCGCCGCGCGAACTCGGTGCGGTCGAGCGAGCCCTCGGGGCTCCCGAGCGTGCAGGCGTGCAGCACGATCGCCAGCACGTAGCGCACGCCGCCGACGCCGCCGCAGCGGTTGAGGTCCTTCTCTGCCTGGCGCAGCGCGCCCGGCACGTCGCCCCGGTTCAGCGTGCCGAAGGTGCGCAGCGCGGCGAGCTCGGCAGGCGGCGGGTCGTCGAAGTCGACGAGCAGGTCGTCGAGCGCCGACGCGTCGCGCGACGGGTCGAAGTTGGCCGCCAGCGCCACCAGTCGGTGCTCCTTGGACTCGGCGTGGTCGCCGGCGAGCTGCTGCGCGAAGCGCTGCGCGCCCGCGTGGTCCCAGAGCCGCTTGCAGCCCTGCCAGGAGCGGAAGGCGTCACGCGCATCGCCGCCGTCGGCGTAGGCGCGCTCCGAGAACGTCACGACCTGCTGGAGCATCGACTGCATCGACGCGGCGTCGCCGCCGAAGCTGTCCTGCCGCGCGATCAGGATGCGGGCGCCGAGGCGCTGCTGCGCCGCCGTGGCGCCGGGGCTCGCAGCCAGCGCGCCGAACAGCCGCTCGGCGCGCTCCGGCCGGCCGCGCAACAGCTCGATCTCGGCCTGCGCCGCGAGCAGATCGGGCGCTGTCGCCGCGTCGGGCAGCTGCGTCAGGCGCGCCATCAGCTCGCCCAGGCGGTCGCGGTCGGGCTTCTCCTTGCCGAGCTCTTCACGCGTGTCCGCCATCAGCTGCAGCCGGTCCGCCGCGCGGTCGGCGCTCTCCTGCCACCACTGCACGCCGTAGAAGCCTGCGATCAGCAGCAGGAAGACCGCGGGCAGCAGGAGCCGCTTCGCGCCGCCGGCTCCGCGCGCGCCAGACGCGCCGGGACGGCCCTCGGAGTGTGGGGTGCTCACGTCAGTCTGACGGCGATCATCGTGAAGTCGTCCTCGCGGACGTCACTCCCCACGTGGGAGCGGACCTGGGCTTCGATCGAACGCAGCGCCTCTTCGGCAGAGACCCCCGCCGCGCGCGCGTCGGCGACCAGTGGGTGCAGGCGCTCGACGCCGAAGACCTCGCGGCTCGGCGACATCGACTCGTCGACGCCGTCGGTGTGGGTGAACAGCAGGTCGCCGGCCTCCAGCTGGATCGGCGGGCTGGCTTTGTAGGTCTGGTCGCCGACGACGCCCAGGACCATGCCGGTCTTCTCGAGGACGTGGGTCCCGGACCGCTGGCAGACGACGAGGCCAGGGTGGCCGGCGTTGACGTATTCGAGCGTGCGCGCCTGCGGGTCGACGATCATCAGCAGCAGCGACATGAAGTTGCCGGTCTCAACGCTCTCGACCAGCCGCTGGTTGACCTTGGTGACGACCGTCGCCGCGTCGTCGATGAGCTCGAGGTAGCTGCGCAGCGCCGCTTGCACGGCGTGCGTCAGCAGCGCCGCGCCGACCCCGTGGCCGGTCACGTCGCCGATCATGACGGCGTAGCGGCCGCCCGCCATCGGGACGAAGTCGTAGGTGTCGCCCGAGGCCTGCTCGGCCGCGTCGTAGCGCAGCGAGAGGTCGAGGCCGGGCAGGCCCTGCGGCACCGACGGCAGCAGGTGCTGCTGGATGCGGCGGGCGATCTCGACGTCCTTTTGGAGCTTGACCTTCTCGAGCGAGTCCGCGTGCAGGCGCGCGTTCTCGACCGAGATCGCCAGCCACGCGGAGATCGCTCCGAACAGCGCCGCGTCCCGCGCCGAGAACTCGCGGCGGACCGCGCGCGAGTCGACGTAGATCACGCCGACGGTGCGGTCCTGGGCGCGCATCGGCGCACACATCACGGCGCGCAGCTTGAGGTCGAAGACCGAACGGCCGAGCTCGAGCGCCTCCTGGTCGGACTGGACGACCGAGCGCACCGCGACGTTCTCCTCCAGGCAGCGCCGAACCAGACTCCGGCTCCACTGCAGGTCCCCGGTGAGGGTCTCGCCGCCCTTGTCCTGCGCGATCCGCACGACCAGCTCGTCGGGGTCCTCACCGAGCAGCAGGAGCGCGCGCTCGGCGCTGGTGACCTGCAGCGACCGGCTGACGATGTCCTTGAGCACCGTGTCGAGGTCGATGTTCGACGTGACCGCCGCGATCGTGTCCAGCAGGATCTGCAGCGAGCGGGTGTCCCGCTCGGCGTCGCCCGAGAAGATCGACGACTGCGTCATCGGGTCCTCGTTCGGCGGCGAAGGCGCCGCAGCCCCGTCGGCCGCGCCCTCGGACGCCTCGTTCTTCGACCACGGCCACTTCATGTCCACGCTGGACTCTAGCGCCTCGGGTTCGCCGGACCACCCGCCGCCGCGGCGATTTCGGTGGCCGCCGCCGCCGCGATCACCGCGTTCGGACGAATGCCCGACGTCTCACGTTGCGCGCGAGCGTGCCGCGCGCCAGAATCGGCGGCGAGACGAAGGCGCGGTCCTGCGCCACCAGCCAATCATGAAGATCGACAAATCTCAGCACGACGACTACGCCACCCTGACCCTCAAGGGCGAGTTCGACACCTTCTACTGCACACCGCTGTTGGAAGAGGTCGAGGACCTGCTGGAGCGCGGGGTCAACCACATGATCCTCAACATGCGGCTGGTGAAGTTCATCAACTCGACGGCGCTCGGCGCTGTCATCAAGTCGCACAAGCGATGCCGCGCCGAAGACGGCGAGCTGGTGATCGCGCATCCGTCGCCGTTCGTGCGCGACGTCATGACCAAGGTCGGCATCGACAAGCTGATCGACCTGCACGACGACGACGCGTCGGCGACCAAGGCGATCGTCAAGCACCTCAACAAGCGCGAGCTCACCGGCGAGGCGCCCGTCGATCAGGAGAAGGTCCTGGTGACCTTCCGCGACGACACGCGCAACCAGATGCTCGGCGGCAAGAAGGTGCTCGTCTGCAAGATCGCCAACGTCGACGACAACAAGATGCAGTTCCTGTGGAGCGGCGCGAAGGCCGGCTTTAACGCTGACCAGAGCAAGACGCTGTTCTTCGAGGGCGGCGAGATGCACCTGAAGTTCCAGGTGAAGATGATCAAGAAGAGCTTCTTCGAGTTCACCGCCGAGGGTGCGGGCGTGGAGCCCGCAGGCGACGACGAGACCGTGCGGGTCACGGCGAAGTACAAGAAGATCAGCGACGCCGACCGCGAAGCGCTGGGTCAGTTCGCCAGCGACATGGCGTTCTTGAAGACCCAGCTGCCGGGCAACTGATCCAAGGCGGGCGCCGCCCTTCTCCACCGAGTCCTGAGAGGTTCGCGATGCACTGGTATCTGAAGGTCCTCAAGAACTACGTCGGCTTCCAGGGACGCGCCCAGCAGGCCGAGTACTGGATCTTCGCTCTCTTCAACGTGCTCGCGGGAGTGCTGCTGGCCGCCGGCGACCTCGCGCTCGGCACCTACGACTCGGAGGCCGGCGGAGGGCTGCTGGGCGGCATCTACGCGCTCGCGATCTTCCTGCCGTCGCTCGCCGTCACGATCCGTCGACTGCACGACACGGGCCGGACCGGCTGGTGGTGCCTTATCGTGTTCTTCCCCTGCGTCGGCGCGATCGTGCTGATCGTCTTCCTCGCGCAGGCAGGCGAGCGGGGCAGCAACGCCTACGGGCCGGATCCGCGCGAAGCGACCGCCTGACCGACGGGCGCGCTGCGGTGCGCGCATTTGCCTGGACGTGGGCGTCGGCCCGCAAATCGTGGGGGCGTCGCGCGCCCCTGGAAGCACGTCCTCCGGCTGAGCGCGATGGCATGAGCACGTTGCGCACGAAGCCGGTGCGCACGAAGCTGGCGCGCCAGCCACAACGACTGCGCCAGCTACCGGACGAGCCGACTAGCCGACGCGGAACTTGCCGCTGCGCCTGATCTTGCGCTTGATGATCTTGCGGCCGCCGGCGGTCTTGCTGCGCGTGCGGAAGCCGACCTTCTTGGCGCGCTTCGTCTTGGAGTTGGTGACCTTCAGCTTCATGGCGGGGTTCCGGTTTCGGAGGGCGAAGCAGGCTAGCGACCTCGCCGCCCGCCGTCAACGGTAGATCGCAGCCATGTCCGCGGCCCCGGGCGCGCCCGGCGCCGCGGCCGCCCCAACGCTGGAATCGCGGGCGCCGCGGGGCATCGTGCTGGCATGCGCATCCTGCTGGTCAGCCACGGGTTGCCGCCGGACAGCGTCGGCGGGGTCGAGCAGCACGTCAGCGGACTCGCCGACGCGCTCGTGGCCCAGGGCCACGACGTCACGCTGCTGGCTCGGGCCGACCTAAAAGGCCACCCGCAGGGCGCGCTGGAGCAGACCGGCCGGGGCAACCCCACGACGTGGCGCGCGGCCTACCGTTGGGAGCAGGTCGACTCGCTCGAAGCGATGTACTCCTCCGAGCCGATGGCCGCGGCGATGGCGCGCTTCCTGCACGAGCGGAGCGCCGCGGGCGAGACCTTCGACGTGGCGCACGTGCACCACCTCACGGGCATGTCGCTCGACGCGCTCGCGGCGCTGCGCGACGCGGGCGTCGCGAGCGTCCTGACGCTGCACGACTACTGGACGTTCTGCCCGCGCGGGCAGATGTTCCACCACGACGGCAGCGTCTGCGAGGAGGCCGAAGTCGAGCGCTGCACGGGCTGCCTGCAGCAGACCTTCCCATGGTGGCTCAAGGAGCGACCGCGGCAGACCGTCGCGGCGCTGCACGACCGGGCCCGGGACGCGCTCGCGATCCCGCAGCGGCTGGTCGTGCCCAGCGCGCGCGTGATCCCCGCGTTCGAGGCGCTGGGCGTGCCGCGCGAGCGGTTCGCCGTGGTCGAGAACGGCGTCGACACCGAGCGCCTCGAGCGGCTGCCCGCGCCGACCGGCGGCCCGGGCCCGCTGCGCATCGGCTACTTCGGCACGCTGATGCCGTCCAAGGGCCTCGACGTGCTGCTCGACGCCTTCCTGCAGCTAGCCGCGGGCACCGCCGAGCTGCACGTGCACGGCAACGCCGTGCCCTACCACGGCGACGAGACCTACCTCACGCGCTGCTTCCAGAAGCTGTCGCCCGGCAGCGCGGTGACCTACCACGGCCCCTACTCCCTCGAGGAGATGCCCGCGCGGATCGCCACGGTGGACGCGCTCGCAGCGCCGGCGCTTTGGCACGAGGCGTTCGGCCTGACCGTGCGCGAGGCGCTGGCCGCGGGCCGGCCCGTGCTGGTCAGCCGCGTCGGCGGCCTGCAGGACGCGCTCGAGGACGGGGTGCAGGGCCGCGTGCTGCCGCCGGGCGACGCGGGCGCCTGGGCGACGGCGATCCGGGACTTGGCCGCCGATCGGGCGACCTGGGCCAAGATGGTCGGCGCGTGCCGCGGCCGGGCGCGCGGATTCGGAGTCATGGCGCGCCAACTGGCGGATCTCTACGGCGAAGTCGCAGCCGGCCCTGCAATTTCTTGACCATTGAGGGGCCCGAGCACTAGGCTGGTGGGCCCTTTTTTGCAGGCCGAAGGCTCCTTCGACCTCGAGAACCGCGTTCGGGCGGCCGCGCAGAGCGGCCCAGCGCGAACCGACCCCTGCGGCAACACGACGATGACGGAAACGGATCTGGTCCCGGAACCCCAGCCCAAGCTCGACCCCACCACCATCCTGGCCGGCGAGCTGACCCCGGACAAGCTCGCGACCTTCCGGGCCGCGGCGTTCCAGACGGTCGACTCGTTCCAGCAGCTGCGCGACTGGCTCTCGCACCCGCTGGCACAGGGCGGCGCGCGCGGCGTCGCGATGTGGGCGCTCGGCCGCCACGCCGACGCGATCCCGCTGCTCAAGGAGGACGCCAGCGGCGTCGCGCGGCTGTGCCTCGCGGACTGCTATGCGTCGCTCGGCCAGCTCGACGAGGTCGCGGCTACGCTCGACAAGCGCGAGTCCGACGCCCAGCAGGCCGTCACCTGGCTGCGCGCGCTCGACAGCAACAACTCGACGGACCTCGTCGAGCAGTTCAGCAAGGTGCAGGGCGTGCTGCCCGCGCTGGAGCAGACCTACTTCCGCGGCCGCGTCGCCGAGATGCAGCGCGACGTCGAAGGCGCGATCGCCAGCTACGACGAGGTCCTGTCGCAGGACGACGACCACAAGGACGCGCTGTTCCGTCTGGCGCTGAACGTCGACCTGCGCGGCGAGGACGAGGAGGCGCGCGAGCTCTACGAGCGCTCGCTGATGTCGCCGCCGGTCAACATCGCCTGCGTGCTCAACCTCGGCATCCTCTACGAGGACATGGGCAACTATCGCCGCGCGATGCAGTGCTTCGACCTCGCGCTGCAGGCCCACCCCGACAACGCGCGCGCGCGCCTCTACCGCCGTGACGCGGCCGCCGCGCTCAACATGTACTACGACGAGGACCAGGAGCGCCGCGACGACAAGCGCAACAAGCTCCTGCGCACCCCGATCAACGACTTCGAGCTGTCGGTGCGCTCGCGCAACTGCCTCGCGAAGATGAACATCCGCACGCTCGGCGACCTCGTCAAGAAGACCGAGGCCGAGCTGCTGAGCTACAAGAACTTCGGCGAGACGTCGCTGACCGAGATCAAGGAGATCCTCAAGAACAAGGGCCTCCGCCTCGGCATGACCAACGACGAGCTGATGCACCGCGACCTCGGCGAGGCCGAGGTCGCGCCCGTGGCGCAGGAAGAGGTCGCCGACCCGAACAGCCCCGATCCGGCGCGCCGCCCGATCAGCGAGCTCGACCTGTCCGTGCGCTCGCGCCGCATCGTCGACCTCTTGAAGATCCGCACGATCGGCGACCTCGCCGGCAAGACCGAGGCGGAGCTGCTGGCCTGCCCGAACTTCGGCCAGACCTCGCTGAACGAGATCAAGACGAAGCTCGACGAGTTCGGCCTGTCGCTCCGGAGCTAGGGCGCAGGGGTTGTACGACCACCTCCTCGGAGAGATCGTCGAGAAGCACGCGTCGCGGGCCGTGGTCCGCTGTGCCGGCGTCGGCTACGAGGTGCGCGTCAGCCTGAACTCGGCCTCGGACCTGACCGTCGGCCAGACGCAGAAGCTCTACACGATCCTCAACGTCGTCGACGGCACGCCGTCGCTGCTGGGCTTCTCCACCCAGGCCGAGCGCGAGCTCGCCAGGCGCCTGCTCGCCGTCACCAACGTCGGCCCGTCGATCGCGCTGGCGCTGTTGAGCGTGCACGCGCCGCGCGACCTCGCACAACGCATCGCCGCCGACGACGCGGCGGCGCTCAAAGCCGTCAAGGGCGTCGGCCAGAAGACCGCCGAGCGCATCTGCCTCGAGCTGCGTGAGGTCGTCACCAAGCTCGACCTCGGCGCGCCGGTCGCAGGCGAACGCACCGACGTCGCCACCGCAGACGGCGACGACGCGATCGCGGCGCTGGTCACGCTCGGCTTCAAGGAGAACGACGCCCGGACCAAGGTCGACAAGGCGCGCAAGAAGCTCGGCGTCGAGGGCGACACCGAGGCGATCGTCAAGGCCGTGCTGCAGATGTAGCGCCGCGCGCCGCCGCGCGCCGAGCCCCTCGGGGCACGGCGGGTTCCGGCGCGCGCGGCAGCGCTCCGAGCGACCCGCCCGATAAGGAGCCCGTGAACGGGTCCACGCTGCAAGCCGGCATGTTCGGCGTGATGGTCGTCGAGCGACGGGCCGGCGTCGCGCGCCTCGCGGCGCGGGGGCGAGAGGACCGCAGCGAGGCGCCGCGGCAGGCGGCCGAGGAGCGCCGCCCCCGCGCAGCGGCCGACACGGCGACCATCAGCGACGCCGCGCGCGCGCTGCGCGCGGCGGAGACCGGGCGTGGGGCTGAGCCGGAGCCGTCCGCGCAACCAGACGCAGCCGGCGCGCAGCGAGCCGGCGACAGGACTCCTGCACCTTCGGCTCCCGCGCTCCGGCGCGCTGCCGACGGCGCGGGCGCTGCGGTCGACCTGCTGGCCTGACGGCTCAGCGCGAC
>JBERSB010000355.1:0-4961 GCA_041236755.1 Luminiphilus sp.
GCCCAGAAGTCGACGTCGCCCTTACCGGAGCCCTGACGGGTCTCGGCCGGCTTCTTCGTGATCGACTTATGCGGGAAGACGCGGATCCAGTCCTTGCCCTCAGGGGCGTTCCGGCCACACGCGATACGACCCGCCTCGATCACTCGGGCGGACACCCAGCCGGGCTCGATCGCCTGCAGACCGTATTCGCCGAACGCGACCGCGTTGCCGCGCGTCGCCTCGCCGCGGATACGTCCGCGCTGCTGACGGCGCCACTTGGTCCTTTTGGGCATCAACATGGGTCAGACTCCGTTAGACAGTTCTCTCGAGTTCAGTGGGGTCGCTCAGGCGCCGCGCTCGCTCGGAGCGGCGGCCGTGCGGACGGGCAGCAAGCCGTTGGTGGTCTCACCAGGGCCATACTCCCCCTTAAAGATCCACACCTTGCAGCCGAGCACGCCCGACTTGGTGTGAGCCAACGCGAAGCCGTAGTCGACCTGCGCGCGGAGCGTGCCGCACGGCACGCGACCCTTGCGGAAGTTGCCCACGCGCGACATCTCAGCGCCCTGCAGACGCCCTGCGACGCGGATCTTGATGCCCTTGGCGCCGGCGGCCATCGAGGCGTCGGCGACCTTCTTCAGCGCGCGGCGGTAGTTGATCCGCTTGCCGAGCTGCTCGGCGACCGCCTCGGCGACGAGGTTGGCCTCCACCTCGGGGCGGTGGATCTCGATGATCTTCATCCGCACCGGCTTGCTGGTCAGCTTCTCGAGCGCCTGGCGGAACTCGTCCACCTTGGTGCCCTTCTTGCCGATCAGCACGCCCGGGCGCGCGGTGTGCACGAACACGGTGATCAGCTCACCGGCGCGCTCGATCTCGACCTTCGGGATGGCCGCGAACTGCCACTCCTTCTTGATGTAGCGGCGGATCTTCTGGTCTTCGATCAGGTTCTGCGCGAAGTCACGCTTGGTGGCGTACCAACGCGAGCGCCAGGGCTCGGTGACCGCGACGCGGAAGCCGGTTGGGTGGATCTTCTGGCCCATGGTTCTACTCCTCGCCCCCTTCCTCGGTGGACTCGGCGGCGGGTTGCGCCGCGGCAGCGGCCGCAGCTTCGGACTCGAGCTCGCGCGGGTCGCGCGCCTCGGGGTCCTCGACGTGGACGTGGATGTGGCAGGTGCGCCGCTTGAACGGCATCGCGCGGCCCTGCGGGCCGGGTCGCATGCGACGGCCGCCGGGCAGCGGCGGCCCGTCCTGCGCGAACGTGCGCGAGACCACCAGCCGGTTGGGACGCACCGACGGGTTCTGCATCGCGTTGGCGACGGCGGACGCCAGCACCTTGTAGATCGCCTTGGCGGCGCGGTGCTTGTCGTGCCGCAGCTCGTCGAGCGCCTGGTTGGCGGTTCGACCACGGATCAACGCCAGGACGCGGCGGGCCTTGTTGACCCCCATGCGCGCGCGGCGGTGGACTGCTCGCGTTTCGAAGCTCATTTGTCCTTCTTCGCGTGGCCGCGGAAGGTTCGCGTCGCCGCGAACTCGCCGAGACGGTGGCCGACCATGTCCTCCGTCGCGTAGACCTTGATGAACGTTCGGCCGTTGTGGACCTCGAAGGTGTGGCCGACGAACTCCGGCAGGATCACGCTCGCGCGCGACCACGTCTTGATCGGGTTCTTGGTGCCCGCGTCGTTCTGGGCGTCCACCTTCTTCAGGAGCTTCGGGTGGACGAACGGGCCCTTGCGGATACTGCGACTCATCGTGAGTTCCTATTAGCTGCCACTGCCGACGGCGACGTGCTTGCCGGGCGAGCGGCGACGCAGGATGAACTGGTTGCTGCGGGCCTTGCCACGGCGGGTGCGACCACCCTTCGCGAGCTTGCCCGTCGGCGACACGGGGTGACGACCACCGCCGGTGCGACCCTCACCGCCACCCATCGGGTGGGCGACCGGGTTCATCGACGTGCCGCGGTTGTGCGGGCGACGGCCCATGTGGCGCTTGCGGCCGGCCTTGCCGATCCGCACGTTCTGCCAGTCGCTGTTGCCGATCTCACCGATCGTCGCGCGGCAGCTCCACGGGACCTTGCGGGTCTCGCCGCTCGGCAGCACGATCGTCGCGTAGCCGGCGTCGCGGGCCATCAGCGTGCAGGAGTTGCCCGCCGAGCGCGCGAGCTGGCCGCCCTTGCCGGGCTGCAGCTCGACGTTGTGCACCGAGAGGCCGAGCGGGATCGACTCAAGCGGCATGCAGTTGCCGGTGTCAGGCTCGACCTTCTGGCCGGAGAAGACCTTGTCGCCGACCTTGAGGCCCTTGGGCGCGAGGATGTAGCGCTTCTCGCCGTCGGCGTAGAACAGCAGCGCGATGTCCGCCGTGCGGTTGGGGTCGTACTCGAGCGCCTTGACGGTCGCCGGGACGCCGTCCTTGTCGCGGCGGAAGTCGACCTTGCGGTAGAGCTTGCGGGCACCGCCGCCGCGGAAGCGGCTGGTGATGTGCCCGTGCGCGTTGCGGCCGCCGGTCTTCTTGAGGCGCTCGGTCAGCGACTTCTCGGGGCGCTTGCCCTTCGTCAGGTGGCTGAAGTCCAGGACCGACGCGTTGCGTCGGCCGGCGGACGTGGGCTTGTAGACTTTGACTGGCATCGGTCTGAGGTCCTCTCGTTCCAGCTACCTAGTTGACGTCGATGGAGTCGCCGTCCTTGAGGGTGACGACGGCCTTCTTCCAGGCCGGGGTGTGACCCGGACGACCGAACACGCGCCGACGCTTGGCCGGCATCGTGATGATGTTGACCGCCTCGACCTTGACCGAGAACAAGGTCTCGACGGCCTTCTTGACCTCGATCTTGTTGGCGACCTTGTGCACCTCGAAGGTGTACTGGTTCTTGGCTTCCTGGACGCCGGCGGACTTCTCGGTCACGACCGGTCGACGCACGACGTCGTAGTACTGTTCGGCGTTGGCCATCGCTTAGCTCTCCTTCTTGGCGAAGCGCTGCTCGAGCGCGTCGAAGGCAGCCGGGGTCAGCACGAGGTAGCGGCGGAGCAGCACCTGACGCGCGTTGAGGTCGTCGAGCTTCGCCACGTCGACCAGCGGGATGTTGCGGAGCGACTTGTAGAGCGTGTCGTCCTTGACGTCGGTGACGACCGTCGCGCTCTTGCTCATGCCGAGCTGCGACAGGATCGCGAACGCCGACTTGGTGTTCGGGGCGTCGGTCGGGAAGCCGCTGGCGATGGCGACCTCGCCGTCGCGGAACTTGGTGAAGATGGCGTTGCGCAGGGCGACCCGGCGCGCCTTCTTCGGCATGTGGTAGGAGTGGTCCCGCGGCGCGGGCGGGTGGATGCGACCGCCACCGCGCCAGATCGGCGACTTGGTGGTGCCCATCCGCGCGCGGCCGGTGTGCTTCTGCGGCCACAGCTTCTTGTTGCCGCCGCGCACCATCGAGCGGGTCTTGGCCTTGACCGTGCCCTGCCGCTGGTTCGCCTCGTACATGACGACCGCGTCCTTGAGCGTGCGCCCAAGCACCTTCGCCCCGAACGCGCCGGCGTCGACGTCCTTCGTCGCCACCGAGCCGCCTTCCAATACCTTGACCTCGACCATGGGGTGTTGCTCCTCGAAGTGCTCTTGCGTGCCGTGCTACTGCGTGCCGTGCTACTGCGTGCGGTGCTACTGCGTGCCGTTCGCTCGGTGGCTCAGCAGGCCTTGATGCGGATGTCCACGCCCGCGGGCATGTTGAGCTTGCTCAGCGCGTCGACCGTCTTCGTGGTCGGCTCCGAGATGTAGATCAGGCGCTTGTGCGTGCGGACCTCGAACTGCTCGCGGCTCTTCTTGTCCACGTGCGGGGACCGCAGAACCGTGTAGCGCTCGATGCGGGTCGGAAGCGGGACCGGACCCGAGACGCGGGCGCCGGTGCGCTTGCTCGTCTCGACGATGTCGAGAGACGCCTGGTCGAGGGCCTCGTGGTCGTAGGCCTCCATCCGGATCTGGATTCGCTCTTGCATGACAGGTCGAAGCGGGCTTGCGGGCGTATCAGCCGAAGCGAATGCCCGGCAAAGGGTTGTGGCAGTTCTGCGTAACTCTGCGAGCGGCGCGCAGGCCTGCGCAACCGTCACACCCCTCCTGGCCCGGCATCGATTTGCTCGATAAAAGGCTGTGCGGCAAGGGGTTACACCGACAAGGTGTGCTCCCTGGGGCACAAGGGGGCAGATATGCTAGCGACGCCCCCGGAGACGGTCAACAGAGCCCCAACATTTTCTTCCACGCCGCCAGATTCCAATGGCGCGGGCCGCTCAGGGCGCGCGGGTGGCGCTCGGCGCGAAGCCGTCCGGCCGCATGCTGACCTCGCCCAACCCCTTGGTGAGCGACCGCAACCTCGTCACGTAGCCAATCATACGTTCGAGCGGCGCCCTCCCGGACAGGCGCGCGCCCATGCGCCCAGCGGCCACGCCGTCGACGTCGGCGCCGCGCGCCCCGAGGTCGGCGAGCACCGCGTTGGAGCTGGAGGCCGGTGCGAGTACCTCGAACAGCACCCACGGCTCGAGCTCGACGACCTCGGCCTCCGCGAGCGCGAGTTCGAGCGCGTCGCTCGCGGCCTGCTCGATCAGCGCTTCGGTGTCGACGTCGCACGCAGCCGCGGTCACCCGCACCGAAACGCCGTACATCGGGCCGACGCGCGCGCCTGCCGCGAGCCTAAGGCGCAGCTCCGCGCACGCGACCTCGCGCTGCGGGTCGTCGCCGGCCGACGCCACCGTAGCCGGGGCGTCGTTCGCTCCGGGCTCCAGCTCGAGCGCGCACGAGGCGACGACCTCTCGGCCCGCGACCTGGGCGTGGAACTCTGCGCTGCCCGACGCCGCCCGGGCGACGGTCTCGCGCCGGTCGACGCGTGGGCGCGAGACCCGGAACGCGACCGCCGCCCGCGACCGGGCCATGTCGGCGACGATCTCCAGGTGCCGCTCCCCCATCCCGCGCACCACGAGGCGGTCGTGGTCGCGCGCCACGCGCAGCGGTGGGTC
>JBERSB010000356.1:0-2013 GCA_041236755.1 Luminiphilus sp.
GTCGCCGACAGCCGCGTACCGCCGACGAACAGCGTCTCGCCGACGAACAGTTCGACGCCGCCCTGCTGCGCGGTCGCGCTCGCGAGGAGCGCGACGAGCGCGACGTGCGCGCCACCGTGTCGGGCCAGGGCCAAGCGAAGCCTTACTCGGCGACGTCGTGCCAGGTTCCGTCCCGACCCGACGCCAGCACGCTCTCGCACACCTGCTGCGTGACCTGCGCGTCCCGGAAGGTCGGCCCGACCGCCTCACCCTTCGACAGGCCCGTGACGAAGTCGGCGAGCTGGTGCACGAAGCTGTGCTCGTAGCCGATCTGCAGACCCGGGACCCACCACTTGTCCATGTAGGGCATGTCGCCGTCGGTGACGTGGATCGAGCGCCAGCCGCGGGTGATCGACTCGTCTCTGTGGTCGAAGTACTCGAGGCGGTGCAGGTCGTGCAGGTCCCAGCGGATCGAGGCGTGCTCGCCGTTGATCTCGAACGTGTAGAGCGCCTTGTGGCCGCGCGCGTAGCGCGTCGACTCGAAGATGCCCATCGAGCCGTTGTCGAAGCGGCACAGGAACGCGCAGGCGTCGTCGATGCCGACGGGCTCGACCTTGCCGGTCAGGTTGTGCATGCGCTCCTTGACGAAGGTCTCGGTCATGGCGCTGACCTTGCCGATCCTGCCGTTGAGCCACATCGCGGTGTCGATGCAGTGCGCGAGCAGGTCGCCCGTGACGCCGCTGCCGGCTGCGGCCGCGTCGAGGCGCCAGAGGCCAGCGCCGCCCTGCGGTAGGTCGGTCGCGATCGTCCAGTCCTGCAGGAACTGCGCGCGGTAGTGGTAGATCCGGCCCAGGCGGCCGTCGTCGATCAGCTGCTTGGCGAGCGTCACGGCGGGCACGCGGCGGTAGTTGTACCAGACCGTGTTGGCGACGCCGGCC
Source organism: Luminiphilus sp. (assembly GCA_041236755.1). Taxonomy (GTDB): domain Bacteria; phylum Planctomycetota; class UBA1135; order UBA1135; family UBA2386. Next base: position 918 of record JBERSB010000356.1, read on the forward strand.
TGCTCGACCGCGTCGACCATCTCCTGGCCCTCGGCCGCGGTGCGCGCCAGCGGCTTCTCGCACATGATGACCTTGCCGGCGGCCGCGGCCGCGAGCGCGATCTCCTTGTGGCTGTCGTTGGGCGTGCAGATGTCAACCGCGTCGATGTCGTCGCGCTCGATGCTCCGGCGCCAGTCGGTCTCCGACGAGGCGAAGCCCCAGTTGTCGGCGAACGCGGCGGCGGCGCCGTCGCTGCGGGCGCACACGGCCTGCAGCACCGGCTCCATGCCGAGGTCGAAGAAGTTCGGCGCCTTGCGGTAGGCGTTGCTGTGGGCCCGGCCCATGAAGCCGGTGCCGATCAGCCCGATGCGGAGTTGCTTGCTCATGTCGGCGCTCCTACGACCAGCCGTGCGCGGCGCGCACGGACAGCATGGCCTCGAGGATGTCGTTCCAGGTCTGCGGGTCCTCCATCACCGAGTTGTCGAACATGCAGCCGTCCCAGCACAGGTGCTGCACGGACTTGGTGGGCGCGCCGTCGGCGTCGTTGAGCCAGAAGCTCGCGTAGTGGGGGATGTCGAGCTTGCCGTTGGGGTCCTTGGGCAGGCAGTGGCGGCCGGTCTTGTCGTGCGAGCCCGAGCCCTTGACCGTGGCGTCGTTCTGCGCGACGTGGAAGTCGAGCACCCACGGCCGCAGCGCCGCGGTCATCTCGACGTAGGCCGCGTCCAGCCCTTCGCGGTCGCCCCACTGGTAGTCGTCGGGCAGGATGCGGTCCTCGGGCGCGTTGTAGCCCATCGTGTAGAGAAGCGTGTGCGCCATGTCGGCCTGGAAGCCGACGGTGCCCATGCGGTCCGTCATCTCGAGCAATTGCACCATGCGCTTCCAGCTGTGCATGCCGCCCCAGCAGATCTCGCCTTCGGCGGCGAGCTTCTCGCCGTGGGCTTCGGCGATGTCGGCGGCCTTTCGGAACGTGTCCGCGATGATCTTCTGGTTGCCGTCGGGGTCCTTGGCCCAGTCACCGACGCCGGCTGCCGAGTCGATGCGGACGATGCCGTAGGGCCGGATGCCGAGCTCGCGAAGGTCGCGCGCGATGCGGCAGGCCTTCTCGACCTGCGTCAGG
>JBERSB010000357.1:0-4156 GCA_041236755.1 Luminiphilus sp.
GGGGGGGTGAACATTTCAGAAGCGCCGGGGAAATTTTCAGAAGCGGCGGGGAACATTTCAGAAGCGCCGGGGAACATTTCAGAAGCGCCGGGGAACATTTCAAAAGCGGCGGCATGCGCACGCGGCCTTCGTCCGCGGCCTGCTTGAGCGGGGCGGACATCGCGAGCTGCTCGAACGCGCGCAGGACCTCCTCGGGCTTCGACTGCTCGAGGCTCGGCACGAGGCGGCCGTCGGGGCCGACGTCGCGCTTCTGCGAGTCGATGTTGACGACCAGGAAGATCCGGCTGAACAGGTCGAGCAGCTGGTGGAACTCGGCGAACACCTGCTCCAGGAACAGCGTGTCGCTCTTGACGACGAACACCGCGCACGCGGCCGCGTCGCGGAAGTCGCGCGTCATGCGGTCGTAGCCGAACCGCATGCGCGTGTAGAGGCCGGGCGTGTCGACCAGCACCGCGCCGGTCTTCTCCAACTCGCTGTCGTCGACGTGCACGTCGACCCGCCGGATCGCCGACTGGAAGTGCTCCTGGGGATCGAACGTCAGCCCCTTGGCCTCGGCCGCGCGGATCGCCGCCGCCAGCTCGGTGTGGGCCTCGGCGATGTGCTGGTGCAGGGGGGCGGACTCGGAGAACCGCACTACGGCGCCGTCGTATCGCGTCACGACGAACTCCCGCCGCGCGCCTGCGCGCACGAACACGAGGCACGGATACGCCGGCAGGCTCGACACCTCGCTGACGTAGGACGCCGCGATCGCGTTCATCAGCGTCGACTTGCCGCTCTTGAGCGGGCCGAAGATCAGCAGGTAGGCCTGCTGTTCGGCGACCTTGTCGCACAGCGCCCGCACCTGGTGCTGCAGCTCCAGCAGCGGCTTGTGCATGGGCTTGGCGATCGCGTCCTCTGGCGCGCGGTTGAGCGCTGCGATCGCGAGGTCCAGCTCGTCGAGGGCCGGACGGAGCGCCTCGTCGAACTGCTTGCAGTAGGTGCCGAGCTGGGTGGGCATGGGCGTAGCGGGTGCGAGCTGGGTGGGGCTTTCGGCCACCGGCGAGAGGCGGCCACGGACCCAGCGATTGAAGCAAGCCGGCCGGCTCAGGGGAGCATCTGCCACAAGTTCTTTTCTGCACACCGCGTGGAGAACCTGGACGGTTCTCCACACGCGGCGCGCCGGCTGCGGACTACTTGACCGGCGCGACCGGCAGCAGCTGCGCGCGCGGCGCGATCGAGCGCACCGCGCCGGTCGTCGCATCGAACGTCGCGGGCACGATCGCGAGCCGCTGATCGTCGACGGCCTCGCTCAGGATCTTCGAGCCGCGCATCAGCTGCTCGCGCTGGCGGTGCAGGAGCTGCTCGTGCAGCGGGCGTTGGCGGCCGCCTGGCTGCTTGCGCAGCGCGGCCACGCGGCGGCTCAGCGCGTCGTTCGTGCCCGGGGCCGGCCGCAGCACGTCGCATGCAGCGTGGCCGAGAACGACGACCAGCGAGAGCCGATCACGGCGCACGGCGCGCTCCAACATCGCGGTGGCCTCGGGCGACGCGAACGGTCCGGGCGCGCGCAGGAGCAACACGTCTTGCCGCTGCAGGCCGAGCGTCACGGTCACGTCGACGTCCATGTCGGCGCACACGAGCACCGCGCAGACGTAGCGGCCGGCGCCAGCGGGGCGCACGGGGCGCGGCGCGTGCTCCTTGGCGCGCGTGGGTGCGGGCTGCCCGTGGAGACGGCGCTCCAGGATCGGCCCGGACCGCCTCAGGCGCGCCGCGGCGAGCCGGCCGACGTAGGCCGCGTTGCCTTCTGCGACGAACTGCCATGCGCGTAGCGGCTCCAAAGACGCGCGCGGCGTGTGCGTCGCGGCGGCGGCGGCCGTGTTGCGGTCGGCCGGTCGGCTCACGCCCTGGTGCTGGGCGTTCGCGCTCTGGAACAGGCATGCGGCGGCGAGCGCCACAGCCCGCGCAGTTTGTTGTGCCGTCACTGCCATGGAGGAATCATCGGCATCCGGGGCGGCCTGACTTCACCGCGCGGCCGGACCGAACCGGCCTGGGGGGGGCAGGTGGGCGCGGATTTGCGTCCAGGCCACAGCAGTCCGGGAACACGGCTGCCGCCCCGGCTATATTCACGGCCCTCCAAACAGCTTGATGACAGGCACCGACACAACAGACGGGCTCACCAAGGGCTCTCCCGACGGCGGCATCCAGGAGCTGGATCAGGTCGTCATCCGATTCGCCGGGGACTCCGGCGACGGCATGCAGCTGACCGGCGACCAGTTCACGCGCACCACCGCGCTGATGGGCAACGACATCGCCACGTTCCCGGACTTCCCCGCGGAGATCCGGGCGCCCGCTGGCACGCTGCCGGGCGTCAGCGCGTTCCAGCTGCGCTTCTCCAGCTTCGACATCCACACGCCGGGAGACGCGCCCGACGTGCTGGTGGCGATGAACCCGGCCGCGCTCAAGGTGCACCTGCCGCAGCTGAAGAAGGACGGCATCCTGCTGCTCAACACCGCGAGCTTCAAAGCGCTGGACCTGAAGAAGGCGACCTACGAAGTCGACCCGCGCACCGACGGCACGCTCGACGGCTACCGCGTGATCGAGGTCGACCTGACCGAGCGGACCAAGGAGGCGCTGACCAACTCGCCGCTCGACAACCGCGGCAAGGACCGGTGCAAGAACATGTACGCGCTGGGCATCCTCTACTGGCTGTTCCACCGCGAGCTCGAGCCGACCGAGAAGGCGATCGCGAAGAAGTTCGCCAAGAAACCCGACGTCGTCGAGGCCAACCTGATCGCGATGAAGGCGGGGCACGCCTACGCGGAGACGACCGAGATCTTCCAGACGGCCTACAAGGTCGCGCCCGCGAAGCTGCCGGCCGGCACCTACCGCAACATCATGGGCAACCAGGCGCTGTGCCTGGGGCTCGTCGCCGCGAGCAAGCAGTGCGGCGTGCCGCTGTTCTTGGGTAGCTATCCGATCACGCCGGCCAGTGACGTGCTGCACCAGCTCTCGGGCTACAAGCACCACGGCGTGGTGACGTTCCAGGCAGAGGACGAGATCGCCGCGGTCTGCGCGGCGATCGGCGCCAGCTACGCAGGCCAGCTCGGCATCACGTCGACGTCGGGGCCTGGTATCGCGCTCAAGGGCGAGGCGATGGGGCTCGCGATCATGGCCGAGCTGCCGCTCGTCGTGCTCAACATCCAGCGCGCCGGGCCGAGCACGGGCATGCCGACCAAGACGCAGCAGGCGGACCTGCTGCAGGCGATGTACGGCCGCAACGGCGAGTCGCCGATGGTGGTGATCGCCTGCTCGACGCCGGCGGACGCCTTCGAGGTCGGCTACGAGGCGATCCGGATCGCGACCAAGCACATGGTGCCGGTGATGGTGCTGAGCGACGGCTACATCGCCAACGGCAGCGAGCCGTGGCGGCTGCCCGACGTCGACAAGCTGCCGGCGATCGACGTGAGCTTCGCGCAGCCGCTCCAAGACGGCGAGAAGTTCGAGCCCTACAAGCGCGACCCCGAGACGCTCGCGCGGCCCTGGGCGAAGCCCGGCACGCCGGGACTCGTGCACCGCATCGGCGGCCTCGAGAAGCAGGATGTCACCGGCAACATCAGCTACGACCCGCAGAACCACCAGCACATGGTGGACACGCGCGCGCAGAAGGTCGCCAACGTCGCCAACGACCTGCCGCCGCTCGCGACGCTGGGCGAGCGTGAGGGCGACGTGCTCGTGCTCGGGTGGGGGAGCCCGCGCGGCGCGATCACGGCCGCGGTGACGAGGCTGCGCGAGGACGGGCACAAGGTGAGCGCCGCGTTCCTGCGGCACCTCAACCCGCTGCCGAACGACCTCGAGGCGCTGATGCGCGGCTTCGCGAAGGTCGTGCTGCCCGAACTGAACAAGGGCCAGCTGGCGATGATGCTGCGGTCGAAGTATCTGATCGACGTGCAGAGCTACAGCCAGGTGAACGGGCAGCCGTTCCAGAGCCAGGTCATCGAAGACTACTTGACGAGCGTGCTGCAGGAGGTGGCCAAGTGACCAGCGTCGACGAACCCAAGCTGACCAAGAAGGACTACAAGAGCGACCAGGACGTGCGCTGGTGCCCCGGGTGCGGGGACTACGCGATCCTCAACTCGGTCCAGGCTGCCTTCGCCGACCTCGGCAAGAAGCTGCACGAGAC
>JBERSB010000358.1:0-9582 GCA_041236755.1 Luminiphilus sp.
TGTTCGTCGGGTCGATGCGGATCTGGCTGTAGTACATCGGCCGCGGGTTCAGCGTGTTGACCCGCGTCCAGGTGTCGCCGCCGTCGGTCGACTTGTAGACGCCGCCGTACTCGTGGCCGTCCTTGCCTTGCAGGTCCGGTGAGCCGCCGGACTGCCCGCCGAGCGTACCGATGAACGGCGAGCGGGCGTTCTCGGGGAAGGTGCCGAAGGTCAGCGCGACCTCCATGTCCTGCTTGTCCCGCACGATCGAGAGCTTCACCTCGTCGCCGGCCTTGTGCCGGCGGCAGGCGTGCTCGAACGCGTCGCTGGAGTTGACGCGCTCACCGGCGACCGTCAACACGACGTCGCCGTCTTGGAGGCCGGCCTTCTCCGCGGGCGTCGGGTCCGGCTTCTTCTGCTGCTCCTCGTCGCCGCCCTGGCCGCGGCCACCTTCGCGGCCACCGCCGCGGCGGCCGCCGCGGCTGCGCTGCGGCTTGACCGACGTGATCTTGACGCCTGCGTCCGCCTCGCCGAGCTGCGCGCCGTGGTAGGGAGCGTCCTCGGGCTGCTTGCTGATCTTCTCGCTCTCGACGACGGCCATCAGAACGCTCGGGTCCTTGCGGTAGTAGTCGATGCCGACGCGGCCGATCGCACAGCTCGGCAGCCCCGCCTCGATCCGCGTCCAGTTCGCGCCGCCGTCGGTGGTCTTCCACACCCCGCCGCCGGGGCCCCAGCGCTTGGCGGGGTCGTTGGTGTCGAAGCCGTCGCGGGCGCGCTCGTAGGTCGCGACCATCAGCGTGTCGGGCTCGGTCGGGTGCATGTCGACGTCGAGGACGCCGGTCGGGTCGTCGACGTAGAGCACCTTGGACCAGGTCTGTCCGCCGTCGGTGGTCTTGTAGAGCCCGCGGTCCTCGTTGGGCCCGTAGAGGCGGCCCAGCGCGCCGACGTAGACGACGTTGGGGTCGGTCGGGTGGATCGCGATGCGCCCGGTCTGGAAGGTCTTCTCGAGCCCCATGTGCGACCAGGTCTTGCCGCCGTCGGTCGACTTGTAGACGCCGTTGCCGTAGCTGACGGAGTTGCGCGGGTTGGCCTCACCGGTGCCCACCCACACGATGTCCTTGTTGGACTGCGAGACCGCGACGTGGCCGATCGACACGACCTTCTCCCGGTCGAACTGGTGCTCGAAGGTGACGCCGTTGTTGGTCGTCTTGACGAGCCCGCCCGACGCCGTCGCCGCCCACCAGGTGCTCGGCTCGGCCTCGTAGACCGCCAGCGAGATGATCCGGCCACCCATCGTCGCCGGGCCGATGCTGCGCCACTGCACGGCGTTCGCCCAGGACTCGGGCAGCTGTTGCGCGTCGAGCGGCGCGGTGGCGCCGAGCGCGGCGCTGAAGAGGACGAGACGACGGAGGGTGGTTTGCATCTGCGTTCAAAGAGGCGTGGATTCGGGCCCCGCAGTGTAGGCCTGCACCACCTCGCTCGGGAGAGACTGCGTCGGCGGGACCATGTTTCACATCGGCGCGACATCCTCGACGCGCCGACGGGCGAGGTCTTCGCGCATCGAGACGCCGAGCGCGTAGACTCCACGCCCCGTCCTCCCCTGCAATCCGAGGTAGACCGTGGTCGAACGTTCCCGCTCCTTCCTCGCCCTCGCGCTGGCCCTGGCCGCAGCGACGGCGCCCGCCCAGAACCAGAAGCCCGCAGCCGGCGGCAGCGTGCGCGTCACGCCGCCCGCGCTGACGCTGCCCGTCGGCCAGAAGGCCAAGCTCGAGGCCGAGGTCCTCGATCCGGGCGGCCGCCCAGCCGAAGGCCGCGTGCTGTTCTTCAGCCGCGCGCGGCGCGCCCTCCGCGTCAGCCGGGACGGCGAGCTGACCGCGGTCTCCCCCGGCACCCACGAGGTTGTCGTGCGCGCCATGTTCGGCCGCGAGCGCGGGCCCGAGGCCACCGTGGTCGTCACGGTCCCCCACCCCGAGCCTGCCGGCATCGAGGTCGAGGGTGCGCCCGCCGTGCTCTACACGGGCACGAACGTGCGCGTGACCGCCGCCGTCGTCGACAAGGACGGCGTCGAACGGGACGACCTCGAGGTGACGATGCGCACCTCCGACAAGGCGGTCCTGGAGGTCGACGCCTTCGGGTTCCTGCACGCCAAGAAGGCCGGCGAAGCGTCGCTGCTGGCGTCGGGCGGCGGGCTCGACCACGTGCGCGTCTTCAAGATCGAGGCCAACCCGGTCGAGAAGCTGCAGCTCTCCAGCAGCCACGAGCGCGCGCGCACGGGCGACGTCGTGACGTTCACCGCGGCCCTCTCCGACGCCGGCGGCGCGGCCGTGGCCGGCGTGCCGGTCGAGTACACCTTCCGCGCGATGCCCGACGACACGCTCGGCAACGCCGCGACCGGCCAGATCACGTCGGACGGCCGCTTCGTCGCCGAGCAGCCGGGCCTCTACACGATCACGGCGTCCTGCGGTGCTGCCCGCGACCAGATGACGCTGCGCTGCGACGAGCGCTTCGCGCAGAAGAAGAAGCTCGTCAAGGTCGGCCACGGCCCGGTGCTCGACGTGCACACGTCGGACCTCTGGGTCTGGGAGGGCGTCGACGGCCGCGACTACTGCGTCACCGGCACCTGGGGCGCCAACGGCGACGCGATCTTCTGGGACGTCACCGACCCGTCGCGCATCGAGCGGATCGCGACGGTCACCGTCGACGCGCGCACCGTCAACGACGTCAAGGTCAGCGAGGACGGCCGGCTGTGCATCATCAGCCGCGAGGGCGCCAGCGACCGCAAGAACGGCATCGTCGCCTTCGACGTCACCGACCCGCGCAAGCCCGAGCGGATCACCGAGTTCAACGACGAGCTGACCGGCGGCGTGCACAACCTGTTCATCGACAAGAACTACGCCTACGCGCTCAGCGCAGGGCGGCGCTACGACGTGCTCGACATCAAGAACCCGCGCGCGCCGACCCGCGTCGGCAGCTACCAGATCTTCGAGCCCGGCGCGTCGATCCACGACGTCTGGATCGAGGACGGGATCGCGTACTCGTCCAACTGGCGCTACGGCCTGCACCTCGTCGACGTCGGCAACGGCATCAAGGGCGGCTCGCCGTCCAACCCGGTCAAGATCGGCAACTACGCGTATCCGAGCGGCTGGAACCACGCGGCCTTCCCGTGGCGCAGCAAGGACACGAACAAGTTCTACGTGCTCGCAGGCGACGAGGCGTTCCCGTACGGCCTCTCGACCAAGGACAACCCGACGTATGCGCGCGGCTGGATCCACTTCGTCGACTTCACCGATCTCGACGATCCGCAGGAGGTCGCGCGCTACGAGGTGCCCGAGGCCGGCACGCACAACCTGTGGGTCGAGGGCAACACGCTCTACGTCGCCTACTACAACGGCGGCCTGCGCGTCGTCGACATCTCCGGCGACCTGATGGGCGACCTCTACCGCCAGGGCCGCGAGATCGCGTGGTTCCTGCCGACGCACCCCAAGGGCGTCGTGCCCAACGCGCCGATGGTCTGGGGCCCGCAGCCCTACAAGGGCAAGATCTTCTTCTCCGACTGGAACAGCGGGCTCTGGTGCGTGGAGCTGGTCGAGGACCGGGGGCGCCGCCGGTGATCCGCCGGACCTCGCTCGCCGCGCTGCTGCTGGCAACCGCCGGCCTCGGGCAGGCGGCCGCCGCAGACAAGGCCGCGCGCCGCACCTACACCGCGTACGTCGCCTGCGAGTCGTCTGACGAGGTCTACATCGTCGACTTCGACGGCGAGCAGGCCAAGACGCGCGACGTGTTCGAGGTCGGCTACCAGGCGACCGAGGTCGAGGGCCCCCACGGCCTGACGGTCGGCCCCGCCGGCGACTACTGGTACTGCTCGATCGCGCACGGCAAGCCGTTCGGCATCCTCTATAAGTACCGCGTCGGCTCCAACGAGCTGGTCGGCGAGTGCGAGCTGGGCATGTTCCCCGCGACGATGCAGATCAGTCCGATGACCGGGCTGCTCTACGTCGTCAACTTCAACCTGCACGGCCGGATGCTGCCGAGCACAGTGTCGATCGTCGACCCCGAGGAGATGGTCGAGGTCGCGCGCACCGTGACCGGCGCGATGCCGCACGGCTCCCGGCTGACGCGCGCGGGCGACAAGCACTACTCGTGCGCGATGATGTCGGGCGAGCTCTACGAGATCGACGCGGCGACCTTCGACGTCACGCGCAACATGCAGCTCGACGTCGACCTGCCCAAGAACCACGCGTCCGAGGCCAAGCCCACGTGGGTCTCGCCGCACCCGACCGAGCCGCGCATCTACGCCGCGCTCAACGGCAAGGCGCAGATCGTCGAGGTCGACACCGACAAGTGGCTCGTCACCCGGCGGTTCCGAACCGGCAAGGGGCCCTACAACCTCGACGTGACGCCGGACGGCGGCCTGCTGGTCGCCACCTACAAGGGCGACCAGGCCCTCGGCGTCTGGGACCTCGCGACGGGCGAAGAGCGCAAGCGCATCCCCACCTCGCGCCCCGTCACCCACGGGGTCGCGGTGACCGGCGACGGGCGCTACGCGTTCGTCACCTGCGAGTCGCGCAACGCCGACCCCGGCACGCTCGACATCGTGGACCTGCGCACGGACAAGGTGGCCGCGACGGTCGTGGTCGGCCTGCAGGCGGGCGGGATCGCGCTGCTCGAGCGGTGAGCCGCCGCGCGGCCGGCGCTACTTCCAGGCCGCGAGCAGCCGCCGGCACTCGGCGAGCAGCCACTCGGACTCCTCGAACGGCCGCTCGCTGATGTCGCGCCACAGCACGCGGCCCTGGCCGTCGACCAGGAACGTGCCGTGCAGCGCCTCGTCCTCGAGGTCGTCCCAGACCCGCCACTGCTTGAAGACCTCGCCGTCGGGGTCGCACAGCACGTCGAAGTGCAGCGGGTCGACGCCGTTCTCGATGGACGCCTGCTGCGCTGCGAGCACCTCTTCGTAGCTGTCGGTGCCGATCGACAGCACCTCGATGCCGGCGTCGCGGAACGCGGCGGCCTTGGGGTCGAGGTCCTTGAGCTGCGCGACGCAGTGCGCGCAGCCGAAGCCGAGGAAGAACACCACCAGCTTCGGCTCGCCGTCGCCCGGCGAGAACGCGCGCGTGCCGCCGACGCCCGCCGGCAGCTCGAAGCTGGCGGCCCGCTCGGGCTGCCCCTGCTCGGGCCCGAGCTCGGTCAACCCCGGCAGGGGCCGCGCCAGACCACCCCAGGAGAGATCCGGGTGCCGCGGCACGCGCGCGAGCCGCGGCTCGTAGTCGAAGCCCGGCAGCTCCCAATCATATGCGTGCACGGCTGGGTCCTGCTCCTTGGCCAGCAGCACCTGGACGGCGCGCTGGTAGCCGGAGACCTCGAACGGCACGGCGCCGGTGCGCTCCAGATACGAGTTGTAGTGACGCAGCATCGAGCGGAGCTCGTCGACGCTGAGGTCCGCCGGCGGCCGCTGCGGCCCCGACTGGAGCTTGGCCCAGTTGTGCAGCGCGGACGTCACGGCGCGCTCGGTCTCGTCCAGCTGCAGCTCGGCGTCGGTCGCGAGCGCTGCGAGTTGCTGCGCCAGGTCCGCCGCTCGCCCAGGCTGCGGAACCTCGCCGTAGCGCTCGTCGACCAGCTCCGGCTGGCTCTTCACCCAGAAGTAGTCCTGCAGCGCGTCCACGATCCGCTGCTCGTGCGCGGTGCCGTGACCGCGACGCGCCACGGCTTCCCAGCAGCACCTGGCAGCGCGGTTGGGCTCCCACCACGTGGCCAGCGCCATCAGCGCGCGCGGCATCGGCGCGTTCGGCTCCGCTGCGATCTGCTCACGGCACCTCTGCGCCGCCTCGGCGCGCCAGTTGGCGTCGATCAGCGCGAGCACGTCGAGCTGCCACGAAGCCGCGGCCGCGGGCGCCGGCGACGCCTCGCGCGCCTCGGCAGAGCATCCGGCGAGCAACAAGGCCAGCGCGCCTGCGCAGCAAGCGACCGGCCGCGCGGAGGTTCGAAGCCGTCCAGCCATGGCGGACAATATAGACCAGACCAACAGGCGTGGAAGATCCTGACCGGACCCGCCCTGGAACCCCCTTCACCGGAGCCCGCCGGCGTCCTAGCCTCTTCGCCCCGCAGGCCACCGCATCGGCCCGCGACCCCTGCTCATGGCCAGCAACTCCTCCGCGTTTCCCCGTCACGACCGCTTCCAGGACCGTCACATCGGCCCCAGCAAGGACGACCTCCGCGCGATCCTGTCGGCGCTGGGCTGCGCGTCCCTCGACGACCTGACCGACAAGGCGGTCCCGAAGAGCATCCGCTGGCAGACCGAGCTGACCACGCCGCCGCCCGCGAGCGAGCGCGCCGCGCTGGCCGAGCTGACCGCGTTCGCGGCCGAGAACCAGGTGCTGCGCAGCTACATCGGCCTCGGCTACCACGGCACGGTGACGCCGGCCGTGATCCAGCGCAACATCCTCGAGAACCCGGGCTGGTACACCCAGTACACGCCCTACCAGGCCGAGATCTCCCAGGGCCGGCTCGAGGCGCTGCTCAACTTCCAGACGCTGATCCTGGACCTGACCGGCCTCGAGATCGCCAACAGCTCGCTGCTCGACGAGGCCACCGCGGCAGCCGAGGGCATGGCGATGTGCTACCGCCTGCACAAGGGCAAGGACGCGCGCACCTTCTTCGTCGACGACAACGTGCACCCGCAGACGCTCGCCGTGCTGCGCACCCGCGCCGAGCCGCTCGGCATCGAGGTCGAGGTCGGCGACCACCGCACCGCGCAGTTCTCCGACCAGCACTTCGGCGTGCTGCTGCAGTATCCGGGCAGCGACGGCGTCATCGACGACCCGCAGCCGACCATCGAGCGCATCCACCAGCATGGCGGCTTCGCCGTGGTCGCGGCCGACCTGCTGGCGCTTACGGTGCTCAAGCCGCCGGGCGAGATGGGCGCGGACATCGTCTGCGGCTCGAGCCAGCGCTTCGGCGTGCCGCTCGGCTACGGCGGCCCGCACGCGGCCTACATGACGGCCAACAAGACCTTCCAGCGGCAGATGCCGGGCCGCATCGTCGGCATGACGATCGACAAGACCGGCAAGCCCGCGCTGCGCCTCGCGCTCGGCACGCGCGAGCAGCACATCCGCCGCGAGAAGGCCACGTCCAACATCTGCACCGCGCAGGTGCTGCTCGCGGTGATGGCGTCGATGTATGCCGTCTACCACGGCCCAGACGGCCTCAAGGCGATCGCGGAGCGCGTCCGCAACCAGACCGAGTGCCTCGCGCACGGGCTGACCGCGGCCGGCCACAAGGTCCAGGACGGCGCCCGCTTCGACACCATCCGCGTCTGGCCCAAGGACGGCGCCGACAAGGCGATGGCCGCAGCGCTGCAGCACGGCATCAACCTGCGTGACTTCGGCGACGGCTCGGTCGGCGTGTCGCTCGACGAGACCGTCGAGGAGCAGGACCTGCACGACCTGTTCGCGGTGTTCGGCGGCAGCCCGCTCGGCCTCGCGACCGACTGCGAGGCGCCCGAGCTGGCGGCGCTGGCGCGCACCAGCGACTACCTGCAGCACCCGACGTTCCACCGCTACCGCAGCGAGCACGAGCTGCTGCGCTACATCCACCGCCTGCAGCAGAAGGACCTGTCGCTGACGACGTCGATGATCCCGCTGGGATCGTGCACGATGAAGCTCAACGCGACGACCGAGATGTACCCGGTCTCGCTGCCCGGCTTCGGCCAGATCCACCCGTTCGCGCCGCTGGACCAGACCCAGGGCTACCAGAAGCTGTTCCGCAACCTGTCGAGCTGGCTCTGCGACATCACCGGCTTCGCCGCCTGCTCGCTGCAGCCCAACGCGGGCTCGCAGGGCGAGTATGCGGGCCTGCTCACGATCCGCGCGGACCACCGCAAGAACGGCCAGGAGCAGCGCGACATCTGCCTGATCCCGTCCAGCGCGCACGGCACCAACCCCGCCAGCGCGACCATGTGCGGCATGCGGGTCGTGGTCGTCGGCTGCGACGACGACGGCAACATCGATATGGCCGACCTGAGGGCCAAGGTCGACAAGCACAAGGACCAGCTCGCCGCGCTGATGGTCACCTACCCGTCGACGCACGGCGTGTTCGAGGAGGCGATCCGCGAGATCTGCCAGCTGATGCACGACCACGGCGGGCAGGTCTACATGGACGGCGCCAACATGAACGCCCAGGTCGGCCTGATGGCGCCCGGCGAGCTCGGCGCCGACGTCTGCCACCTCAACCTGCACAAGACGTTCTGCATCCCGCACGGCGGCGGCGGTCCGGGCATGGGCCCGATCTGCGTCGCCAAGCACCTCGCGCCGTATCTGTCGTCGCACCCGCTGGTGCCGTGCCAGCCGACCGGCGACGAGACCCACGCGATGGGCCCGATCAGCGCCGCTCCCTGGGGCAGCGCGTCGATCCTGACGATCAGCTACGCCTACATCGCGATGATGGGCCCCGACGGCCTGCGCCGCGCGACCCAGGTCGCGATCGCCAACGCCAACTACATCGCCGACAAGCTCCAGGGCCACTACCCGGTGCTCTACACCGGCCAGAACGACATGGTCGCCCACGAGTGCATCGTCGACGTGCGCCAGCTCAAGGCGACCTCGGGCGTCGAGGTCGGCGACATCGCCAAGCGGCTGATGGACTACGGCTTCCACGCGCCGACCGTCAGCTTCCCGGTCGCGGGCACGATGATGATCGAGCCGACCGAGTCCGAGTCCAAGGCCGAGCTCGACCGCTTTTGCGAGGCGCTGATCTCGATCCGCGACGAGATCCGCGACATCGAGTCGGGCAAGTACAGCCACGACGACAACCCGCTCAAGAACGCGCCGCACACCGCCGAGGAGGCGACCGCCGACGAGTGGTCGCGGCCCTACAGCCGCGAGCTGGCGGTGTTCCCGGCCCGGTGGACCAAGGAGCACAAGTTCTGGCCGCCGGTCGCCCGCGTCAACGACGTGCACGGCGACCGCAACCTCGTCTGCGCGTGCCCGCCGATCGAGGCGTTCGCCGAGCCACAAGAGGCCACCGCCTCCGCCGACTAGCGCGCGGCACAGATGGCGCGCGCGCGCCGTCGGGCTAGCATCCCGGGATGCTGCGCATCCTGGGAGCCGTCTTGGCGATCTCGGCCGCGACCGCTGCGGTCGCACAGGTCCACTACTACGAGGACGGACGGCCCTGGCGCCCGCGCGCCCGCGGCGGCCCCGACCAGGTCGTGCCGGGCTGGTACTACAACCTCGGCGTCACCGGCCTGCGCGTCGAGCTGGTCGCAGACGCGCTGACGCACCTCGTCGTACGCCACGTCTTCGCGGGCTCGCCTGCCGCGGGCAAGGTCGAGGTCGGCGACCACATCGTCGGCGCCGGCGGCAAACGCTTCGTCGAGCCGCACCGAAACGGCTACGGCATGAAGGTGTTCGGGCCCGACGGCCCGATCCTCGACTTCGCCGAAGCGCTCGACAAGGCGCTCGGCAGCGACGGCGACCAGCGGGGCCGCCTCGCGGTGTCCCTGCTGCGCGAAGGCGACGAGCTCGAGGTCGACCTGCAGCTGCCCGCCGAGCACGGCACCTACGCCGAGTCGTTCCCCGCCGACTGCGACAAGACCGACGCGCTGCGCGG
>JBERSB010000359.1:0-27000 GCA_041236755.1 Luminiphilus sp.
GCATCTCGTAGCGGCCGGTCGTGGTGACGAACTTGAGCGTCGGCACGAACGGGACGTTCGTGATCGAGCCGTTGCCGGTGATGAACAGCATCAGGTTGCAGCCCGACGCGACCTGGCCGGCGATCGACTCCAGGTCGTTGCCCGGGCTGTCCATGAAGTAGAACCCGCCCTCGTGCATCGGCTGGCCGTAGTCGAGCACGTGGTCCAGGCGCACGTCGGGGTCCTTCTTGCGCGCCGCGCCGAGCGACTTCAGCGCGATGTTGTAGAGGCCCCGGTAGTTGTTGCCGCCCGACGGGTTGCCCTCGGCGCTCGCGCCGTGCCGCTCGGCGCGCTGCTTGAAGGTCTCGATCTTCTCGAGGAAGCGCGCGGCGACCTCCTCGCTGCGCACGTTCTGCAGCACGTAGGGCTCCGCGCCGATCAACTCGTCGGTCTCGGCGAGGTTCGCAGCGCCGCCGTGGCGGATCAGCTCCTTGGCGACCCATCCGGCCAGCGCGTTGCCCGAGACCCCCGAGAACGCGTCCGAACCGCCGCACTGCAGCGCGATGCGCAGCCCGGACAGGGGCTGCTCGCTGCGCTCGCACGCGGCCGCGGCGACGAGCAGCGGCTCGGCGCGCGCCTCGGCCTGGACGAGGCACTCCTCGAACGAACCGCGCACCTTCGCGAACGCGTGCGGCACCGCGTCGAGCGGGTAGCCGTGCTCGCGCGCGAACCGCTCGAGGTCGTCACAGTCGTAGCTGCCGGTGCCGTGGTCCACGACGAGCGCGGCGCCCGTGTTGCCGTGCACGCACCACCCGCTGAGGGTGCGCAGCACGAAGTCGAGGTTGTAGGGCGCGCGGTCGCCGCCGCCCTCGGTGTGCGTCACCGCCGCGACCTCGCAGCCGCCCGCCTCGCCCACCTTCCCGCGGAGCCGCTCCGCCACCGCCGTCGCGAGCGCGGCGTCGTTGGACGTCAGCCCGATCACCACCAGGAAGTTGCGGGTGCCGGTGCCCCGCGGCTGCGGCCGCGCGAACCCCTGGAAGGTCCCGGCCGTCGGCACAGGCGCGACCTGCGCGCCCGGCGCGACGCCGTCCACGGCGAGGTCGAAGCGGTCGAACCGGTCGGTGAAGTTCGGCGCCTCCGGCAGCTCGAAGTCGAGGCCGCGCGCGCCGAGCGCCCGCAGCATGCGCTCGTTGCAGAGGTAATCGCCAGGCTCGAGATCCCGCGCGGCGTCCCCGAACGGCAGCCCCCACGACAAGAGCGGACTCCCTGCTGCGACCGGCGCGAACACGAACCTGTGCCCCTCGAGCACCGTGGTCTGCAGCGCGAACCGGCGCTCGCCGCACTGCAGCACGGTGCCGCGCTCGAGCCGCCGCGCGGCGATCGCGACGTTGTCGCCCGGCGCGGGCAGGCGGCTGCACTCCTCGAGCGGGATCATGGCCGGAGCTTACCGCACGCTGCCCGCGACCACCTCCTCGCGCACCAGCGTCCCCGCGCGACTGCTTGACGGCCGGCGCGCGGGACCCGACCATGAACGGCCTGATCGTTCGTGCCGCCCAGCAACGAGATCCCGTGCCCTCCACCCCTCTGAAGAGCGTCCTGTGCGCGGCTGCCGCCGCCGCCTTCTGCTGCGCGGCTCCGACGCAGGGCAAGGTCCACCCCGACGAGCTGAAGCTCCAGCCGAAGATCGAGGCGGCGATCAAGAAGGGCGTCGAGTACCTGTTCGAGGAGCAGCTGCGGGACGGCTCGTGGGGTCTGCACGGCGACTTCATCGGCGGCCGCGGCGGGCTCGCGCTCTACACGCTGCTGCAGTGCGGCGTGAGCCGCGACCACCCTTCGGTGCAGCGCGCCGTCGCCTACCTCGACGCGTGCGACCCCGAGCGCACCTACGCGGTCACGACCATGTTGCTCGCCTACGACGCGCTGCGGGACGGCCGCGAGGACCGGATCGAAGCGCTCGTCGAGAAGCTGCTGCTCTGGCAGAAGCCGGGCGGCGACTGGGGATACCCGCACGCGGGACCGGACCTGTCCTGCACGCAGTACGCGGCGCTCGGGCTCTACATCGGCCAGAAGCGCGGCATCAAGATCGACCGCTCCCACTGGCTCGATCTGCTGGACTCGCTGGAGGACTACCGCGGCGACGTGCAGAAGATCAAGAACCCCGGCCTCGACGAGCAGCGCACCGGCGCGCCGACGGTCGAGATCGCGGGCTTCCGCTACCGCCGCCACGCGGAGAACCAACCGTGCACCGGGTCGATGACCACCGCGGCGCTCGCCGTGATGGAGATCTGCAAGGCCGGCCTCGGCAGCAAGTTCGGCGGGCGCGCGCGGCGCCAGACCGAGCGCTGGAGCGACGCGGCGATGACGTGGCTCGGGCAGCACTACACCCCCACCCGCAACCCCAACGGCGGCCACCACTACTACTACCTCTACGGCTGTGAGCGCGTCGGCTCGCTGATGCGCACCGAGCGCTTCGGCAAGCACTGGTGGTACCTCGAGGGCGCGAAGTTCCTGCTGGACAAGCAAGACAACGCCCGCGGCCACTGGGGCGACGTGCAGGACACCTGCTTCGCGCTGTTGTTCCTGCGTCGCGCGACCAGCGGACACGCCCCGACCACCGGGCTCGGTAGCGCGAACACGCACAGCTTCGCAGTCGGCGACGAGAAGAGCGACGTGCGCCTCCGCGGCGCCGGGCAGCAGCCGCTGTCGCTCTGGGTGGACGGGTTCGGCGACGCCCTGCTGGGCCGGCACGGCACGTTCGGCCTGCGCGTCGTCTCCGTGAGCTACGAGGACGACAAGGGGAACATCCTCGGCAAGGTGTCCGCGGACCCGACCCGGACCTGGAACACCGAGACCTACCTGTTCCGCGACAAAGCGATCGCGCGCGGGCTGCACAAGATCCGCGCGCGCCTGACCGTGCTCGCCAACGACTGCGCTCCGGGCGCCACGGCTCGCACAGCCGAGCTCACCTCGGGCTGGATGGACGTCAACATCCGCGACGTGCTGGCGCCGTGGATGAAGACCGCCGTGAACGCCTACCGCGACAACATCCTGCGCAAGGAAGCGGCCGAGGTGAAGGTCTCGAGCGAGATCGGCAGGAACCCTGGCCGGCACCTGATCGACGGCCTCGAGGCGCGGCGCTGGGTCGCCGCCAAGGACGACGCCGAGCCGACCGCCTCGTTCTCGTGGCGCAAGGCGCAGACGATCGGCCGCATCGTGATCTCCTGCCTGGCGCAGCACGAGCGGGAGCGAGGCCGCTACGACGGCTTCGCCGTCGAGTACTCGATCGGCAACAACAAGCGCCAGTGGACCCGCATCGAGATCCCAGACGGCACCCTCGAGCCGGTGATCCACGAGCTCGACACGCCGCGCCGAGCGCGGAGCATCCGCCTGCGCTTCGTCGACCGCAAGGCGCGCAACGGCCAGCTCGGGCTCGCCGAGTTCGCCCTGCTGCCGCCCGCGAAGGACTAGCGCACCGTCAGCGGGACCGCTGCCAGGTGCTGCGCAGCCTGCGGACGAACTCCCGGTCGCCGCCGTCCTCGGCAGCGACCAACAGCACGAACTGCGTTCCGTCTGCTCGCGTCACGGTGACCTCGCTGTAGAGCAACCAGCTGTCGGCGTAGTCGGCGACGATGTCCGCGACCTGGGCGTAGGCGGCGTCCTCGACCATCACTTCACCGTCTTCGCTCCAGTAGCTGATGACGCGCCGATCCGTGAACAAGTTGCCGTCCTCGAGGTAGTCGAGCAGCCCGCCGCCGTAGTAGAAGAGCACGTCTTCGTCCTCGGCGACGATGCCCGCGTCGCGGAGCGTGCGCACGACGTGTTCCGGCAGGTCCTCCTTCGCGACGGCGACCGTGTCGGGGAAGTAGCCGAGCTCGAGCGCCACTCCGAGCCCGAGCACGCCGACGAAGATCGCTCCCGCCAGCGCAATGCCGAGGATCGACAGCACGCCGAACGGCGTCCGCCAGAAGCTACGCCGCGGTGCCGGCGGCGTCAGCGGGGGCGGCGGGGGCGGCGGGGGCGGCGGCGCAGCGCGCCTTGGGGGCGCAACTTCCTCGTTCATGGCCTCGACTCTAGCCGAGACCGCGCCGGACGCAGGGCGCCCACAGACGACCCCTGCTTTCCGCTCGCCGAAAGCAACGGACGGGTGGGCCCGCTTCCCGACGTCGCCGCCCAGAGTATGCTTTCGCCGTAGTTCCTGGTCCCATCCTCTCTCGAGCCTTCCCATGCGCCCCTTCTCCCTCATCGCCTCGCTCCTCGCCGCCTCGGCTCCCTTGCTCGCACAGAGCAGCTCCGCATTGGCGACGATCGACGCAACCGACGTCGGCTGCCAGTCGAGCAACGGACTCATCACGGGCGGCGTCGCGGTCGGCGCGACCTTCGACGTGACCTACGACCAGGGCACGGGCGTGCTCAACGTGACGGTCGACAACACGACCCCCGTCGTCGCCGGCGAGTCGACCGCAGTCATCACCGACGTGATGTTCAACCTGCCGCCCGGCGCGATCACCTCGGCGACGCTGCTGAGCCAGGCAGGCTCGGGCGGCGCGTCGCCGGGCTACTCGCTCAGCTTCGATGCCGACACCTCGGCCTCACCGAACGCGAACAGCCTGAGCTGCGTCGGGGACTTCAACGTCTTCTTGGACAACGGCTCCGGCAACGCGGGCGGCATCGCCAACGCCGCGGCGACCAACCTCAGCACCTCCAACCCGGTCACGGGCCCCGTCACCTTCTCGATCCAGCTCGCGGGTCCGGGTGCCGGCGGCATCACCGCAGAAGCGGTGCTGGCGTCGTTCTCGACCAACGCGAACGTGCAGACCAACGTCGGCATGAAGTTCCAGGGCGGCGGCGTCGGGGGTGCCGAGAGCGGCGTCGTCGGCTCGCGCGAAGAGTGCCGCACGGCCGTCTACGCGACCGGCAACACCGCGCCTGGAGGCCAGTTCGACCTGTGCGTCACCGGCGGCACCGGCTGCCATGCGTGCCTCTGGCTGTCGCTCGTCGCGGGACCGACGATCGTTGGGCCCTACACGATTCCGGTCGGCCTGCCGCTGGCAGCGGCGTTCAGCCTCGGCAACCTCGGGCTCGGCGGCACGGGCAACGCGACGTGCGTCTCGTTCGTCCTGCCGAACAACCCGGCGCTCTCGGGGCTCACGATCTACGCGACGAACCTCACCTACTACGCGCCCAACCCCACCGGCATCGACTTCTCGCCGGCGTTCGAGCTCGTGGTCAACTGAGGCTGCGCAGGCGCAGCCCCAGCCGCCGCGCCCGCCACGCGCTGGCGCCCGTGTCTCTAGCTGGGTCGGCGCGATGGCGACCGGCGAGGCGACCGCGCGCCTCGCTCATCGGCCGAACGGACCCGATCCGGGTGTTTCCATCCACCGCATTCGCAGCGGCGGCGGCCTGCCGTACGGTCGGCTCCAACTCCCTCCCCCGTGCTATATTGCGCCGCCTTCTCCTCCACTCACCACGCGCGCTCGCCTCCGCGCCCTGCCAAGACCTGCACCATGTCTCGCCATCTCCTGCTCCTGACCATCCTCGTCGCCACCGGCACGCTCTGCGCCCAGACCAGCACCGCTTCGACCACCATTGACGCGAACGGGGTCGGCTGCCAGTCCCCCAACGGCCTGATCACAGGCGGCGTCGCCGTCGGCGCGACCTTTGACGTCTCTTACGACGCCTCGACGGGCGTGCTCGACGTCACCGTGGACAACACGACCCCGATCGTCGCAGGCGAAGCGACCGCGACCATCACGCGGATCCACTTCAACCTGCCGCCGGGCGCGATCACCGGCGCGACGCTGCTCGGCCAGACCGGCTCCGGCGGCGCGACGCCGGCGTTCTCGATGAGCTTCGACGCCGACACCTCCGCGGCGCCCAACCCGAACGGCCTCGGCTGCCTCGGTGACTCCAGCATCGCGCTCGACAACGGCAATGGCTCGCAAGGCGCCATCGCCAACGCCGCGGCGCCCAACATCAGCACGCCCAACCCGGTGATGGGACCGGTCACGTTCTCGATCCAGCTCAGCGGGCCGGGTGCAGGAGGCATCGACGCCGAGGCGATCCTCGCGTCGTATGCGACCAACGCGAACGTCGACACCAACGTCGGCATGAAGTTCCAGGGCGGCGGCATCGGCGGCCAGGAGAGCGGGTTCGTCGGCCCGGACGACCTCTGCCGGACGGCCCTCTACACCGCCGGCAGCACGACCCCGGGCGGCAGCTTCGACCTCTGCGTCACCGGGGGATACGGCTGCCACGCCTGCGTCTGGGTCTCCCCGACCGCCGGACCGACGACCGTGGGCGGCGTCACCGTCCCGATCGGGCTGCCGATCGCCGCCGCGTACGACCTGGGCAACTTCGGCCTCGGGGGCGCAGGCAACGTCTTCTGCATCTCCTACAGCGTCCCGAACAACCCGGGTTTGAGCGGCTTCACGTTCTACGCGGTCAACATCACCTACAACGCGCTGAACCTGACGAGCTACAGCTTCTCGTCGCCGATCGAGATCGTCATCAACTGACGCTGCGCAGGCGCAGCAGCACCGCGAGCCGTTCGGCGGTCGCCATCTCGCGCCAGCCCGCGATCTCGGTGACCGTCCGTCCGCAGCCGCGGCACTGGCGCTTGCCGTCGTCCAGCGTGCAGAGGCTGACGCACGGCGACGGCGCCGCTCCGTAGGCGCAGCTGCTGCAGAGCGCGCGGCCCCCGAGGCCCTGCTCGTCGACGAACTGCCGCACCGCGGCCACCGGCGCGCGCACACCTGCGCCCGTCGCCGCGGCCGGGCGGCCGCAGATCGCGCAGGCTGGTCGGGCAGTCATGCCGCGGAAGAGACCGCAACGGGTGCCGCTTGGCAATGCCCTCGTGAGCGCAGCGCGCCGACCTCGCAGCCGCACGCGTCCAGACGCCCGGTCGTGCGGCGGCGACTTCCCGATAAGCTCTTTGCATGCGCGTCGCCGTCCTCGCATCGGTTCTGCTCGCCGCCCCTCTCGCGCTGCGCGCGTCCGCGCAGGACCCGCCGCCGCGCGCGCCGGTGCCCGAGAAGGTCGCGCGCGCGCACCCTCTCGCCCGAGGACGCCATCGCGGCCATGCAGCTGCCGCCCGG
Organism: Luminiphilus sp.; assembly: GCA_041236755.1. Lineage (GTDB taxonomy): Bacteria > Planctomycetota > UBA1135 > UBA1135 > UBA2386. The sequence continues at coordinate 7,074 of JBERSB010000359.1, forward strand.
CTACCGGCTCGAGCTGGTCGCCAGCGAGCCGATGATCCACGAACCGGCGGTCGTCGCCTGGGACGGCAACGGCCGCATGTTCGTCGCCGAGATGCGCACCTACATGCAGGACATCGACGGCACCGACGAGCTGGCGCCGAAGAGCCGGATCAGCCTGCTCGACGACACGGACGGCGACGGGCGGATGGACCGGCACTCGGTGTTCGTCGACGACCTGGTGCTGCCGCGCATGCTGCTGCCGCTGCAGGACGGCCTGGTCGTGCGCGAGACCGGCACGCTGGACCTGCACCTCTACCGCGACACCGACGGCGACGGCGTCGCCGACGACAAGCAGCTGGTCTACGAGGGCGGCAAGCGCGGCGGCAACCTCGAGCACCAGCCGACCGGCCTCGACTGGAACGTCGACAACTACCTCTACGTCACCTACACGAACAAGCGCTACCGCTGGCGCGACGGCAGGATCGAGGCCCACCCGATGCCCGGGGGCGACGGCCAGTGGGGCATGACCCACGACGACTGGGGCCAGTGCTTCTACTCGCGCGCCGGCGGCGAGGTGGTCGCCTCGAACTTCCAGCAGAATCTGCAGTACGGCGCGCTGGGCCTCCCGGGCCAGCTCGAGGACGGCTTCCACGAGTGCTGGCCGATCGACGACATCCCCGACGTGCAGGGCGGCCTGCGCCGCGTGCGCGACGACGGCTCGCTCAACCACTTCACCGGCTGCTGCGGGCAGAGCGTGTTCCGCGGCGACCGGCTGCCCGAAGAGCTGCGCGGCAACCTGTTCGTGCCCGAGCCCGTCGGCCGGCTGATCCGGCGCGCGACGGTGCACGATGTCGACGGCACCCGCGTGCTGCGCAACCCGCACGAGCGCTCGGAGTTCCTCCGGACCGAGGACGCCAACTTCCGTCCGATCAACACCTACACCGCGCCCGACGGCACCCTCTACGTCGTCGACATGTACCGCGGCATCATCCAGGAGGGCAACTGGGTGCGGAAGGGCAGCTACCTGCGCGGCGTCGTGCAGGAGTACGGCCTCGACAAGAACATCGGCCGCGGCCGCATCTACCGGCTCGTGCACGAGGACTTCGAGCCCGGCCCGCGGCCCAACATGCTCGACGAGACCAGCGCCGAGCTGGTCGCCCACCTCGCCCACCCCCACGGCTGGTGGCGGGACAACGCCCAGAAGCTGCTGGTCGTGCGCGGCGACCGCAGCGTCGCGCCGGCGCTGCGCCGCATGATGCGCGAGCACAACTCGCCGCTGGCCCGCCTGCACGCGATGTGGACGCTGCACGGCCTCGACGAGTGGACGTCGACGGACGCGCTGCGCTGCCTCGCCGATCCGGACCCGCGCTGCCGCGCTGCCGCGATCCGCGCTGGCGAGCGGTTCCTCGGCGCCCAGCCGGCGGCGGACGTGCGCGGAGCGGTCGCAGCGCTCGCGGCCGACGCCGACCTGCAGGTCGTGCTGCAGGTCGTGCGCACGGCGCTCTACACGCGCATGCCGGGTCACGAGGAGCTGGTGCAGGCCGTGCTCGGGGCGCACCCCGACAACGCCGCGGTGCAGGGCACGGCCAAGGGCTTCCTAGACCGCCTCGCGCGCGAGGCCGCCGAGGAGGCGCGCCGCGCCGAGCTGGAAGCCGAGAACGCGGCGCTCGCCGCGGCGATGAAGCGGGGCGCGACGATCTACCGCTCGCTCTGCTTCACCTGCCACGGCAGTGACGGCGAAGGCGCGCCCGTGGTCGGCGCGCCGAGCCTCAAGCAGGCGCCCACGCTGATCGGCTCGCCGCGCGTGCTGGGCGCCCACCAGCGCCTCGCGCGCATCGTGCTCAACGGCCTGCAGGGACCGGTCGATGGCGAGACCTACATCGCCGCGATGGCGTCGATGTCGATGAACGACGACGACTGGATCGCGGACGTGCTCACGTTCGTGCGCAACAGCTGGGGCAACGAGGCCGCCCGCGTCACCACCGAGCAGGTCGCCGCCGTGCGCGCCGCCTGCAAGGAGCGCACCGAGCCGTGGACGCTCGCCGAGCTGAAGCCCTACGACCCGGTTCTCGAAGGACGCGCCCGCTGGAAGCTGAGCTCGGACCGCAACGCCGCCGACCTCGGCGGCTGCGTCGACGGCGACGCGAAGACCCGCTGGACCAGCGGCGAGACCCAGCGGCCGGGCACGTGGCTGGTCATCGAGCTGCCCGAGCCGGTCGAGATCGCCGAGATCGACCTCGACACCGCGGCGTCACCGGGCGACTGGCCCAAGCGCTACGAGGTGCGCACGTCGGTGGACGGCGAGCGCTGGAGCGCGCCCGTAGCGAGCGGCAAGGGCTCCAAGGAGAACTCGCGCATCACCTTCGCGCCGGTGACGACACGCTGGCTCAAGGTCACGCAGAAGGGCAAGAAGGGCGGCCTGTGGTGGTCGATCCACGAGCTGAACCTCTACGGCCCGCGCGCCGACGACGAGCGCTAGCCGTGTGCGGCGGGCTGCCACGCCGTACGATGGCCCCATGATCCTGACCGCCGCAGCGCTCGCCCTCGCGCTCCCCCAGCAGTCCGAGCGCTTCCCTGCCATGCCCGCGCAGGACGCGCGGCGTTACGAGCTCGACCTTCAGGTCGACGTCGCCGCGGGCACGCTGCGCGGCACGGTCGACTACACGTTCACCGCCCTCGAGCAGCTGTCCTCGATCCGGCTGGACGCGCGGCGCTCGGACGACTGGCAGGTCACCTTCACGACCCCCGCGGGCGCCCCGCTGGACGCGGCCTGGGCGGACGATCACTGCGTGGTGACGCTGCCGGAGGTGGCCGCCGCGGGAACGGACGTCCGCTTCCGGGCCGCGCTCGCAGGCACCCCCGTCGACGGCTTCTACTTCAAGGCCAACCGCTACGGCGCACAGATGGCCTTCACCGACCACTACTCGATCCGCGCGCGCGGCTGGTTGCCGTGCGAGGACCACCCCGCCGACCGCGCCGTGTTCGCGACCACGCTGCGCTATCCACGAGGTCAGGAGGCGGTCGTGTTCGGGCTCGAGCCCGAGGCCAGCGCGCAGTCCGAGGACGGCTGGATCACGCGGCGGTTCGTCGGGCAGAGCGAGATCCCGCCCTACATGTACGCGCTCGTCATCGGCCCGCTGGCGCGCGTCGCCGAGGCGGGCGACGCGCGGCTGCAGGACCACTTCGTCTACCCGCAGGACGTCGACAAGGCCAAGGCGTCCCTCGTGCACCACGCGGCGTGGATCGCCGCGATGGAGGAGACGTTCGGCCGTTACCCCTACGGCAAGTACACGACCGTGCAGTGCCCCACGCGCTGGGGAGGCTTCGAGGCGCCCGGCAACGTGCAGCTCGCCGAGGGGCTGTTCGACCGCGGCGGCGTGGGCACGCTCGCGCACGAGCTCGTACACATGTGGTTCGGCGACGCGATCGGCTACGCCGCCTGGCGCGAGGTCTGGCTGAGCGAGGGCTTCGCGAGCTACTTCGGCCCGTGGCTGCACGCCCGGGCAGGCGGCCCCCCGCTCGCACAGAGCATGGCCGCGCTGCGCGCGCGCTGGCGCAACAGCTTCGAGGGGCGGACCAAGACGGTGCGTGACGACCGGTTCGCGCACCCCGACCAGGCGCTCAACGCGAACACCTACCCCAAGGGTGCGTGGGTGCTGCACATGCTGCGCGGCGAGGTCGGGGACGCGGCGTTCTTCGCGGCGCTGAAGGCCTACGTCGCGCAGTTCCGCGGCGCGTCGATCACGACCCGGGACTTCGTCGCGTGCATCGAGGAGCAGACCGGCCAGGAGCTGGGCTGGTTCTTCGACCAGTGGCTCGACCGCGTCGGCTGCCCGACGCTCGAGGTCCGAGCCGACGGCGACGCGATCCGAGTCCGCCAGACGCACGAGGGCGCTCCGTACCGCTGCTGGCTGCGGCTGCGCTGGCGCGGAGCCGGCGGCGAGCCGGTCGAGCGGCGCGTCCGCCTGGACGGCCCTGCGACCGAGGTGCCGCTGGACGGGCCGTGCGACGGCCTGCAGGTCGACCCCGACGCCGAGCTGCTGTTCCGCGCAGCACCCTGAGGTCCGGCTGCGGGCGCGAGACGCCCCGGATCAAGGCGCGCTCCGCAAACGCAAACGGCTGCACCTTAGAGGGTGCAGCCGTTTGGCTTCAAATGGCTCCTCGAGCAGGACTTGAACCTGCGACCCAGTGATTAACAGTCACTTGCTCTACCAACTGAGCTATCGAGGATCGCTCCGAAGGGGCTTCGGCCCGATCGGCGCGCAAACCTTAGCCAAGCTCGGCAACAGTTCAAGCAGGCCGTCCGTCCGGGCGCCGGGCCTGCACCGCACGAACCGCCGATAGCACCGGACCGCGGGGCCCGATCGCCGGGGCGGCCCCAGGCTTGTGAGCGGGTAAGGTTCAGGCGTGAAGTCCTCCGTTCTGTGGAGCTCGCTGGCGCTGACGTGCTGCGCGCCGTTCGTCCCCGACGCAGCCCTGGCCCCGGTCCACATGGCCAACGGCGTGAAGGTCGGCGACGCGCGCCCGGACCGCTGCGCCGTCTGGGTGCGACTGACCGCGGTCGATCAGGCCGACCAGGCAGGCCTCGCCTTCGCGGCGGCCAAGCCGCACACCCCGCAGCTGCCCGACGGCGCCACGCTGGCGCAGATGCAGGGCGCGGTGCCCGGCCACGACGGCGAAGTGCGGGTGCGCTACTGGCCTCCAGGAGAGCCGGACGCCGCGCGCGAGACCGGCTGGGTCGCGGTCACGGCGGCGGACAACCACGCCCACACCTTCGCGCTGACGGGGCTGGACCAGGGCACCCGCTACCGCTTCGTCGCCGAAGGCCGCGGACCCGGCGAGACCATGCCGTCGTGCGAGCTGCAGGGCCAGGTCCAGCTGCCGCCGCCTCCCGAGCTGCGCGCCCCGGTCAGGTTCTGCGTCATCGCGTGCCAGGACTACCACCGCCGCGACGACCGGACGAACGGCCACCGCATCTACGGCCACATGCTCGAGGCCGAGCCCGACTTCGTCGCGCACTGCGGGGACACGATCTACTACGACAAGCCCGAGCCGTTCGCCGACGACGTCGAGCTGGCGCGGTTCAAGTGGAACCGCTTCTACGGCCTGCCGCTGCAGCGCGACTTCCACGCGCAGGTCGGCGCCTACTTCGTCAAGGACGACCACGACACGCTCAAGAACGACTGCTGGCCCGGCCAGAAGTACGGCGAGCTGACCTTTGAGCGCGGGCTGCAGCTCTACCGTGAGCAGCTGCCGTTGCTCGAAGGACTCCCCTACCGCAACGTGCGCTGGGGCGCGCTGCTCGAGGTCTGGTTCCTCGAGGGCCGCGAGTTCCGATCGCCGAACCGCATGAAGGACGGCGCCGACAAGACGATCCTCGGCGCCGAGCAGTGGCGCTGGCTGCAGCGCACGCTGCGCGCCAGCGACGCGACCTTCAAGGTCGTGGTCTCGGCGACGCCGATCGTCGGCCCCGACCGCAAGAGCAAGAACGACAACCACGCCAACGAGGGCTTCCGCACCGAGGGCGATCGGCTCCGCCGGCTGCTCGCGGAGCAGGGCGCCTACGTGGTCTGCGGCGACCGCCACTGGCAGTACGCGTCGCACGACCCGGCGACCGGCCTGCGCGAGTGGTGCTGTGGTGCTGCGACCGACGAACACGCGGGCGGCTTCAACATGCGGCAGCGCACCGAGCAACACGACTACCTCCGCATCAAGGGCGGCTTCCTCGTGGTCGAGGCCACGCCCGACGGCGACTCGGCGCGCCTCGTGATGCGCCACGTCGACACCGGCGGCGTGACCCGACACGAAGACGTGCTCACGCCCACAGGCCCGAAGTAGCCACCGCGACCCACAGCCCCCCCCGACGACCGGCAACCTCCGATGATGCGATCCCTGATCCCGTGCGCGCTGCTCGCGCTCACCGCCTGCAGCGCCGCTCCCGAGCGCTGGTACAAGGGCAACCTGCACACCCACACGCTGTGGAGCGACGGCAACCACTTCCCCGAGATGGTCGTCGACTGGTATGCGCAGCGTGACTACGACTTCCTCGCGCTGACCGAGCACAACGTGGTCGCCGACCACGACAAGTGGATGCAGAACGACCAGGTCGTCCGACGCGGCGGCCGCACCGCGCTGGCCGACTACCGGTCGCGCTTCGGCGCGGACTGGGTCGAGGAGCGGGAGCAAGACGGCAAGCTAGAGGTCCGGCTCAAGCGCCTCGACGAGTTCGCGCCGATGTTCGACGGCCTGCTGCTGATCCCTGCCGAGGAGGTCACGTCGTCGTTCCAGAAGAAGCCGATCCACATCAACGCGAGCAACGTCGCGTCGCGGATCGCGCCGCAGAAGGGCAGCAGCGTCCAGGACGTGATGCGCAAGACCATGCAGGCCGTCGCCGCGCACGCAGCCGAGCACGGCAGGCCCGTGCTCGCCCACCTCAACCACCCCAACTTCGGCTGGGGCGTCAGCGCTGACGACATCGCCCGCGTCGAGGAGGAGCACTTCTTCGAGGTGTGGAACGGCCACCCCAGCGTGCACCACAAGGGGGACGCCACCCGCCCCGGCACCGAGCGCCTCTGGGACATCGCGAACACCACGCGCCGTCGCGACCTGGACGCGCCGCTGCTCTACGGCCTCGGCACCGACGACTGCCACAACTACCACAACGCGTCCGGCTCGACGCCCGGGCGCGGCTGGGTGATGGTGCGCGCCCGCGCGTGCACCCCCGAGGCGCTGCTGGCTGCGATCGAGGCGGGCGCGTTCTACGCGTCCAGCGGCGTCGTCCTGGACGACGTGACGTTCGACGGCCGCACGCTGACGATCGACGTCGCCGCACAAGGCGACGCCGAGTACGTGACGGAGTTCATCGGGACGCGCCGCGAGGGCGAGCCGGGCGAAGTGCTGGCCCGCGTCGAGGGCCTACGTCCGAGCTACACCGCGCGCGGCGACGAGCTGTTCGTCCGCGCGACCGTGACCTCGTCGACGGCCGCGGACAACCCGGTCTGGGAAGGGCAGCCGCGCCAGGCCTGGGTGCAGCCGGTGATCCCGACCGCGGGCCCGCGCTGAACCTGAGGCGCAGTGGCCTCAGCCGAGGTACTTGCCGATCAAGAGGTCCAGCCGGCGGCGCGCGTCGGCGGTGATGCGGTCCGGGGACGTCATCACGGCGTTCTCCATGCAGCCGGCCGCGCTGATCGGCGCTTCGAGGGCGCCCACGGCTTTGGCCAGCTCGACGACGGTGCGCTGGGCGAGATCCGCGTTGGCCTTGAGCACCGCCAGCACGGCCGAGACGTCAACGTCGCCCTCGGCTTCGTGCCAGCAGTCGTAGTCGGTGACCAGCGCGATCGTCGAATACGCGATCTCCGCCTCGCGGGCGAGCTTGGCCTCCTGCAGGTTGGTCATGCCGATCACGTCGACGTCCCAGCTGCGGTAGAGCCGCGACTCGGCGCGCGTGCTGAACAGCGGCCCCTCCATGCACAGGTAGGTGCCGCCGTCGTGGGCGACGGCGCCGGCGGCGCGCGCCGCCTTCAGCGCGACCTTGCGCAGCGGCTCCCAGATCGGGTCCGCGAAGTGCGCGTGCGCGACGCAGCCGTCGCCGAAGAACGACGACTCCTCGGTGCGCCCGCGGGTCCGGTCGATGAACTGGTCGACCAGCACCAGCTCGCCCGGGCGCAGGTCGATCTTCATCGAGCCGACCGCGGAGATCCCGACGACCGCGCCCATGCCGAGCTGCTTCATCGCGTGGATGTTGGCGCGGAACGGCAGCTCGTCCGGCGCGACCCGGTGGCCGCGGCCGTGCCGCGGCAAGAACGCCATCCGCACGCCGTGCAGCGTCCCGGTCACCAGCTGGTCGCTCGGCGACCCGAACGGCGTCTCCAGCGCGACGGTCTCGCGGTCCTCGAGGCCGGGCAGGTCGTAGAGACCCGATCCGCCGATGATGCCCAACGTCTTCTCGGTCATGTGCGTCCCTCTTCGTCGTCGTAGCGGTGTCCGCGGCGGGCGCGCTCGCGCACGTAGCTGCGCTCGCGGTCGCTCGGCTCGGGCGGGTGCGAGCGGTCGGCCGGCCGGCTGTACCAGCTCGGCGCGAACAGGCGCTTGATCAGCATCGTCGCGTAGGCCCCGCGCGGCAGCGAGAACTGCAGCGTCGCCTTGACCCGGCCCTCGTACATCTCGTCGGGCTCGAGGCGCACGTCGGCGACGTCGCGCGGCTTGATGAACGCGTCGCGCTGCTCGTGCTTCCAGACCATGCCCGGGACCTCGTGCTCGACGAAGTCGCTGCGCCGCAGCCCGGCGCGCTTGAGCTCTTCGATCATCGCCTTCTTGAACGGCGGGCTGCCGCCGTCGCCGTCGAGGCCGAACAGCGGCGTGCGCATCGCCTTGAGCTTCTCCTCGCGCTCGGGCGAGAGGTACTTCCACGCGAGCAGGTCGCCTGCCAGCGTCGAGAGGCGCAGCCGCTGCGCGCCGCGCGCGGCGACCCGGAGCAGGTTGCTGACCGCGCGGTTCCACAAGAAGCTCTGGAAGGCGAACCCGTGGATGACGCGCAGCCGCAGCGGCACGAACTCGAGCGCCCGACGGAAGTCCCTCGGGTGCTCCCGCAAGAACGTGAAGAGCGGCTCGTAGGCCGGCCCGCGCGCGATCCGCAGGCACGCGTCCCAGTCACCCCAGCGCAGCTGCAGCGCCTTCTTGAGCTTGACGTCGCCGCTGATCGCGACCGGCGAAGGCTCGGCCACCAGCTGCTGCAGGGCGCGCTCGAAGCGGCCGTGCAGCACCGCCTGCATCGGGAAGCCCTGGCCGTGACGGAGGCTGCCGAAGCGCTGGTCGTCGAAGTAGTTCGGGAAGCCCGTCTTGACCAGGGACGGCAGGCTGCGGCGCAGCCCCGCGGCCTCGGTCGGGCGCAGGTCGCGCACGACGACCGTGAACGCGTTGCCGTCGGAGAGCTTGGAGGTGATCGGACGGTCGGTGGTGCCACACGGCACCACGCGCAGGTTGGGCAGCTTGAGCTCGACGGCGCGCCGCTCGACCGTGATGAACTGGTCGGTGACCGCCTGGCGGTCCTTCAGCCCGGCGTACGCGATCTTGGCGCGGTCGACCTCCGCGTCACGCGCCAGGATCGTCAGCGCCTCGGGGGTCGAGAGCTTCTCCTTGTGCAGCCGGTGGACGACGAAGTCGCCGTCAGGCACCTCGTTCCACTCCAGTAGCTCGCGGACGCGGAAGTCGTCGGGTGTGGTCTTCAGTCGCAATGGGGTCTCCGCGAGCGGTGGGAGTGCTTCTCTACGTGCCGCAGCGCGACCGCGAGATCTTCGGGCAAGGGAGCCTCCACGTCGACCTCGGTGCCGTCTAGATCCACGAACCGCACGCGCTCGGCGTGCAGGAACATGCGCTGCAGCAAGGGCCGTTCCTCGACGCCCGTGCGGCTCTTGTAGTCGGGTTTGAGGCGGGACAGCAACAGCCGTTCGCCGCCGTAGCTCTCGTCGCCGACGATCGGGTGGCCCGCCGACTGCAGGTGGACGCGCAGCTGATGCCCGCGCCCCGTCGCCGGGTGCAGCTCCATCAGGGCGTGGCGCGCGAACCGTTGGCGGACCCGCGCGGCCGTGTGCGCCTCGCGGAAGCCCTTCTTCTGCCGGTCCGACGCGACCACCATGCCCGGCCGGCGGCGGTCCGGGCCGAGCCACGCGTCCAGCAGGAGCTCGTCGTTGTGCGGCACGCCGGAGACCAGCGCGACGTAGACTTTGTGGACCAACCGCTCGCGGAACTGCGCGTCCAGGTGCCGCGCCGCAGCGAGGCCCTTGGCGAGCACGAGGCAGCCCGAGGTGTCGCGGTCCAGCCGGTGCGCGATGCGCAGCTCCCCGTCCGCGCGGAGCGCCTGCAGCCGACCGTGCACGCCCGGCTCGCGCCCGTCGCGTGTCGGCACGGAGGGTAGGCCGGGCGGCTTGGCCACGACGAGCGCGGTCGCGGTCTCGGCCAGGACGTACAGCTCGTGGGGGTCCGCTCCGCGGGTCGCGCGCGGGCCGGCGCGTTCGCGTGGCGGTTCGGCGACCGTCACGACGTCTCCGACGCGCAGCCGCCGGTCGCTCGTGCATACCTCACCGTTGACGCTTACCTTGCCGCTGGCAACGAGTTGCCGTAGTTCGAGTCGATCGGCGCGAGCCCAGTTGCGCGCCAGCAGGTCGTGCAGACGCACGCCCGCAAGAGAGCGTTCGATGACCAGGACCTCACTCGCGCTCGCGGACACGGACCACGGAAGATACGGGCGGCGCTTCGCCGCGCAAAGAGATGCGACGATTCTGCCTGCCGTAACAGGCGTGTCTCCCAGGGCGCGGGCTCCTGTTCCCAACAGTCTCACTCAAGGGATCCCAATCCCGATCGCGACACAGTCACGCCGATGTCACGCGCCAACGCTGTCGTAAGTCACGTGTTTACAGGATCCATAGCATTTTCTCGCGGGTTGGCACGGTCCTCGCAATTGGGAGAGTATGCAGATGAGAGACGAGGCCCGAGAAGCATGCGAGCGGAGAGATCCGCGCGCACTCGGACCACGTATTTGCAGAGAGCTGTATGGCGGAGACAACACGCTGATGGAGACGGTAGGCGAGACCACTCCATCCGGCGAAGGCAGTCGGTTCGGTCAGGCCCCAGTGGCGAGCTGGAGCCGGGCCCACGCAAAGCGCCACAAGCGCTGACGCAGGCCGGCAGCCTGGATGAGGGAGCAATCCCTATTCCCTGCCCGGCGCCCGCGAGGGCGCCGGGCAGTTTTTTTTGCCCGCGCCAACTGCCGATGACAACGAGATGAAGTGCTCGGTGGTCATCCCCTGCTTCAACGAAGTGGAGCTGACCCTAGCCTGCCTCGAGACCCTGCTCCAGCAGACCGAGCCGCCGGCCGAGATCCTGATCGTCGACAACGGCAGCGAGGACGCGACGGCCGAGCTGGGCGAGGCATTCCCCACGCTGGTCCGGGTCCTGACGCAGCCCCACAACCTCGGCTTCGCCGGCGGCGTCAACGCCGGCATCCGGTCGGCGCGCGGCGACCACGTGCTGGTGCTCAACAACGACACCCGCTGCGCCCCCGACATGATCGAGCAGCTGCGGCGGGCGCTCGAGCACGCCCCGGGGATCGGCGCGGCCGCGCCGGTGAGCAACCACGTCAAGGGAGACGCGAGGCTGCCCGTCGGCGACCTCGGTCGCGACGCCGAGGACCGACGCCGGCTCGCCGCGGCGCTGGGCGACGACGCGGTCGCGCAGGACGTCGAGACCCTCGCCGGCCTCTGCATGCTGATGCGGCGCGCCACGCTGGACGAGGTCGGGTTGTTCGACGAACGGTTCGGGCACGGCAACTACGAGGACGACGACCTCTGCCTGCGGCTGCGGCTGCACGGCTACCGCCTCGTCGTCGCACGGCGCGCCTTCCTGCACCACGAGGGCCACGCGACCTTCCGCGCGCTCGGCCTCGACCTCAAGGAGCAGATCGCCAAGCGCCTCGTGCAGTTCCGCGACAAGTGGCGCGACCACCCGGCAGGCCTCGCCACCATCGCCGCGCTGCAAGGCGACACGCAGCTCGCCGCGACGGCGGCCACCACCGCGCGGCGACGCTGCCCGCGCTGGCCCGACGCGGACTGGTACATCGGCAAGCACGAGGAGCGGAGCGGCGACGCCGACGTCGCGGTCATGCACCTCGAGGCCTTCCTCCGCCGCTGCCCCGAGCACGTCGACGCGAGGCTCGCGCTCGGGCTCGCGCAGCTCCGCCGTGGCGACGCCGCCGCCGCGCGCGCCACGCTGGCGGCGACGCTGGACGCGCACCGGCTGTCGTCCGCGCAGGAGCTCGGCCTGCAGCAGCGGCTCGGCCGCATCGCCTACGAACGCCGGCTGTTCGAGGACGCCCTCGGGCACTTCGACGCCGCGGAGGCGCAGGCGCCCGAGGACGGCGCGCTGCACAACTGGCGCGGGCTCTGCCTGCTGGCGCTGGATCGCGTCGAGGACGCGCGCCAGGCGTTCACCCGCGCCTGCGACCTCGACTTCGCGCTCGCGGAGACCAACCTGGGGATCTGCCTGCACCGGCTCGGCGACCGGAGCGCCGCGCTCGCGAGCTTCGCGCGCGCCGTCGCCAGGCTGCCTCACGACCCGGTCGCGCGCGCCAACTACGAGGCGTGTGTGGCAGACGTAGCCGCAGCGTCCGCGACGCCGGCCGCCGCGCGTTCGTAGGCCACGACGTCCTCGACGATCGCGCGCAGCGGCGTCTGCGGCACCCAGCCGATCGCCGCGCGGAGCCGCTCGACGGACGGCACCCTGCGCGGCAGCTCCGAGAACCCGTCCGGGAAGACGTCGCCGAACGGCACGTGACGGATCTCCGAGCGGCTGCCTGCCACGTCGCGCACGAGGCGCGCGAGCGTCGCGACGGGCGTCTCGACGTCGCTGCCGACGTTGACGACGCGGCCCGGCGCCGTCGTCGTCGTCGCGAGGTCCACGAGCGCCCGCGCGACGTCGCGCACGTGCGCGAATCAGCGGGTCTGCGCGCCGCCGCCGTAGACGGTCAACGGATCTCCGCGCAGCGCCTGGCGCACGAACCGGGGCAGCACCATGCCGTGCTCGCCGAGCTGGCGCGGGCCGACCGTGTTGAACAAGCGCGCCACGAGGACGGGAAGGCCGCGCTGCTCGGCGTGCGCGCCCGCCAACCACTCGCCCATCGCCTTGGCGCAGGCGTAGCCGCCGCGCAGGCCCTCGGTCGAGCCCGGCGTCACCGGCGCGCCCTCGACGAACGGTAGAGGACCGTCGCCGTAGACCTCGCTGCTGGACGCGAACAGCACCGGCGTTCCCCGGTCGGCCGCGGCCTGCAGCAACACCTCGGCGGACCGAAGGTTGGCCTGCATCACGTCGAGCGGCTGCCTCGCGAGCCGCCGCACGCCGACCACGCCGGCGAGGTGGAACACCACGTCCGCGTCGGCCAGCACGCGCGCCGCGGCGCGCGGCTCGGCGACCGAGTCGACGGTCACCCATAGGTCGCGGTGCCCCTCGACATGCCTGAGGTTCTCGAGGCGGCCCGTCGACAGATCGTCGACCACGTGCACCGAGAACCCGCGCGCGAGCAGCAGCTCTGCGAGGTGCGATCCGACGAAGCCCGCGCCGCCGGTCACCACGGCCCGGCACGCGCCGGCACAGAGCGGCGGGCGCGCGGCAGAGGCTCGGACGGCAGGCGAATCGCTCATGGCTGGGCCAGCAACATAGGGCGGCGACGGCGCTGCGTCGCCACTCCGTCGCGGAGCTCGGCGCAGGGCCGCTTGCCCTTCGACCGGCTCAGACCGCCTCGGCCGCGCCGCTATTCCCGGCGTCTCTCGGCGCGCTCGAGACGCTCTCTCAGCGCCTCGAGCTCCCGACGGAGCTCCTGGAGCTGTCGCCACGCCCGCGGGTCCGGGCGCCGCAGCTCGTCGAAAGACGGATCCCAGAACGGCTGGCTCGCCGCCGGCGTCACAGCCGGCGCGCCCGCGGTACGAACCGTGCGCGTCTGCACGCGGCGACCTCTGCGCACCGTCAGCGGTGCCTCCTCGAGGGCCCCGACCTCGCGCAGCGCGGCGCTGAGGTCGCTCAGCGAGCCGAGCGGGCGGCCGCCGAGCTGCACCAGCACGTCGCCGGGCTGCACGTTGGCGGCCTGGCACGGGCTGCCGGCCAGGACCTCGGCGACCACCAGCTCGCGGCCCACGACGCGCACCCGCACGCCGAGGTAGCCCGGCTGCCGCCTCTTCGGCGGCTGCTTCTGCGGCTGCGGCTCCAACCCCGGCCGAGGCGCTGGCTCGGGCCCTTCGTCTGCAGCCGAGTCGCCGACGCCGCCGCGACGCTTGCGCGCGGCCAGCGTCACCACGACGTCGAGCCGCCGGCCCGCGCGCCGCAGCTTCAGGCGGACCTTCTCCCCGGCGCGCCGCCCCGCCGTGGCCCGCACGAACGCCTGCCGCGTCGCCACGGCGGCGCCGTCCACCTCCTCCACCACGTCGCCGTTGCGCACGCCCGCGTTGTGGGCCGGCGTGCCGGGCACGACCTCGCGGACCACGGCCTCGTCTGCCGCTGCGAGGAACACGCCGAGGTAGCCGGGTCCCGCCGGCGCCTGGGGGCCGCAGAGGACCGAGCAGAGCATCAACAGCGAAAGGGCGTACATGACGGCGGAGCGGGGCGTGCTCGGCGCCGAGCAGCGCGAGGCCCCCTATGTGGATCGCCATCCCAGCCGACGGGGTTGAGGCGAAATCGAACACTCGGCAGCACCGGGTTCCGCGCCTTTCGTCGTTGCTGCCCCTGCGGCCGTGTGCGACCGTGGGGTGACATGGTCTGGTTACGTCGCGAGGACCACGAAGACCGCGAACTGCACTGGCTCAACCCGTGGGCGACGCCGAGCCAAAGCTCCGGTGGCAGGCGGCTCTCCGAGCCCGAGGACGCGCTGCGCACGGTGTTCCAGCGCGACCGCGACCGGATCGTGCACGCGACGGCCTTCCGGAGGCTGCAGCACAAGACCCAGGTGCTGGCCGCGTTCGAGGGCGACCACTACCGCAGCCGGATGACCCACTCGCTCGAGGTCGCGCAGATGTCGCGCGGCGTCGCGCGCTCGCTCCGCTGCAACGACGAGCTCGCCGAGGCCATCGCGCTCGCGCACGACCTCGGGCACCCGCCGTTCGGCCACGTCGGCGAGGAGGCGCTCGACGAGAAGATGGCGGGCCACGGCGGCTTCCGGCACAACGCCCAGGGCGTGCGCACGGTCGACTGCCTCGAGGACCGCTACGACCACGGCCTCGGCCTCAACCTGACGCTCGCCGTGCGTCGCAGCCTGCTCAAGGGCCGCGTGCCCGAGGGCTTCCCGTTGAGCGACGACCTGCCCGGCAGCGGGCAGACCCCGCTCGAGGCCGACCTCGTCGACCTCTGCGACAAGATCGCGTATCTGAGCCACGACCTCGACGACGGGCTGCGCGCAGGGCTGCTTCGCGAGGCCGAGGTGCAGGAGCTCGGGCTGTGGCGCGCCGCGCGCGAGTCGTGCGGGACCGACAACCGCCAGCGCGTCGTCAGCGAGGTCACGTCGCTGTTGATCCACGACCTCGTGACGACGTGCGACGTCGCGCTCGCCGGCGCGCAGTCCGGCGGCACCCGGCCGCGCATGCGACACAGCGACGGCATGGTGCAGTTGGCGCACGAGCTGCTGACGTTCCTGCGGGAACGGTTCTACCGCGCGCCGCGCGTGCTGGCGGTGATGGACGACGGCGCGCGCCGCATCGCGCTGCTGTTCGACCGCCTGATGGCAGACCCCAAGGAGCTCAGCGAGCGACGCCGCAAGCGCCTCCGACAAGACGGCCCCGAACGCTGCATCTGCGACTACATCGCGGGCATGACCGACCGCTTCCTGATGAAGCTCACCGACCGATGACGACCCTGCCCCACCGCTCTCTCGGCCTCGCGAAGATCACCTGCAGCACGGCGCTCGCCGCCATGCTGGCCACAGCGGCGGCAGCACCCGTCGGCGCGCAGCAGCGGCCGAACGTCGTCTACATCCTGCTCGACGACGCCGGCTGGGGCGACCTCGGCTGCTACGGGCAGCAGAAGCTGAAGACGCCCAGTATGGACCGGCTGGCCGCCGAGGGCATGCGCTTCACGCAGCACTACTCGGGCAGCACGGTCTGCGCGCCGACGCGCAGCTGCCTGATGACCGGCCAGCACACCGGGCACACGCCCGTCCGCGGCAACGGCCGGGCCGAGGACCAGCCCGAGAACGTGCCGGGCGTCGGCGCCGGCACGACCACGGTGGCCTCGCTGCTCAAGCAGCGCGGCTACGCCACGGGCGCGTTCGGCAAGTGGGGCAGCGGCGGCCCGGGCAGCGACAGCGACGCGCTCGCGCTCGGCTTCGACCACTTCACGGGCTTCTACAACCAGGCGTTCGCGCACGACTACTACCCCAGGTGGCTGTGGCGCGACGGGGAGAAGCTCGCGCTCGACCGCAGCCGCTACGCGCACGACGTCTACATGGACGACGCGCTGCAGTTCGTGCGGGACCACAAGGGCGGGCCGTTCTTCTGCTACCTGCCGGTCATCATCCCGCACGCCGCCATGCAGGCGCCCGAGGACTACCACGCGCGGTTCCGCGCGCGCTACCCGCAGTTCGACGACAAGGTCGGCAGCTACGGCGGCGACGCGCGCACGACCAAGGTGCAGAATCCGATCGCGGGCTTCGCGGCGATGATGACCAAGCTGGACGACGACGTCGGCCGGCTGCTCGCGCTGCTCGACGAGCTCGGAATCGCAGACGACACGCTCGTGATGCTCTCGTCGGACAACGGACCGCACCACGAGGGCGGCCACGACCCGAGGTTCTGGGACAGCAACGGCCCGTTCCAGGGCCACAAGCGCAGCCTCTACGACGGCGGCATCCGGGTGCCTATGCTGGCGCGGTGGCCGGGCAAGGTCGCGGCCGGCGCGGACAGCGCGCTGATCAGCGCGCACTGGGACCTGCTGCCGACGCTCTGTGACCTCGCAGGCGCAGACGTGCCCGACGACGTCGACGGCATCTCGATGAAGCCCACGTTGCTCGGCGAAGGCGGCCAGAGAGAGCACGACTACCTCTACTGGGAGTTCTACGAGGGCGGCGGCAAGCGCGCGCTGCGCTTCGGCAGGTGGAAGGCCGTGCGTAACTACAAGCGCGACGGCTCCGTGCCGCCGATCGAGCTCTACGACGTCACCGCGGACCTCGCGGAGGCGCGCGACGTGGCCGCAGCGCACCCCGAAGAAGTCGCGCAGGCCGAGCGTTGGTTCCGGGCAGCGCACACGCCGAGCCCGCGTTGGAGGCATCCGGGCTGGGGCGCCGACAAGAGGGGCGCCGACAAGAGGGGCGCCGACAAGCAGGGCACCGGCAAGAAAGGCACCGGTAGGTAGCGTCGCTCGGGCCCGCCTGCACAGCTGGGCGTGCCTGCTCCCGTCTTGCTGCTGAAAAGCACTCGCGCCGACAGCGCCGTGAGGCGCTGCCGACGCGATTGGTTACCCCGCCTGGACTTGAACCAGGAACCAACAGTACCAAAAACTGCTGTGCTACCGATTACACCACGGGGCAGTGCGGCCGGAGAGAATAGCAACCCGTCCCCGGCGTGCAACACCTGCCGCGACCTGGATCGAGGCGACAGCCGGGCAGGGTGTGGGCAGAGGAGACCGGCCAAAAAAAAGGCCCACAGCCGAAGCTGCGGGCCTTTTCGATTGGTAGCGGGGGCAGGATTCGAACCTGCGACCTTCGGGTTATGAGCCCGACGAGCTACCGGGCTGCTCCACCCCGCGTCGGGTGAGCCGAGCACCATATCGGCGCCGGCCGGAGAAGCAAAGGTTACTTCTTGGCGCGTAGCTGCTCGAACCGCTCGCGGAGCTTCGCCGGGCAGTCGGCGGCCTCGAACATCGCGGCGTGCTTCGCCGCCTCTTCGAGGACCTGGGCCTTCGCCTCGGGATCAGCCGACCGGCTGGCCATCCAGTCCAGCAGGCGCTCACGGAAGCGCGGGTCCTCGGTCGAGGTGGCCCGCATCACGCGCTCGAAGACCGCCGCCGCCACCGCCGGCTCGGTCGCCGCCAGCGCCCGCGCCGCCGCCGCGCCGATCGCCAGCGCCTCGGGGTCTGCGGCAGCGTCGGAGGACCGTGCGTCCAACAGCTCGAGCGCCGCCTTGGGCTGCTCCAGCGCCAGCTGCGAGCGCGCCGCCAGCAGCCGCACGCGGTCGCGATAGGCCGGGTCGTCGGGGTCGGGCTGGCCGAGCCATCCCATCGCCCGCTGCACGACCTCCTGGTGCTTGTCGGCGGCCTGGTCGACGGCCAGCCGCAGCACGCGGTGGCGCGGCGCGTCGAGCTGCTGCGCCGCGTCGGCGGCGTCCAGCGCCAGGAAGGCCGCGCGCACGCGCCGCGCCTCCTCCTTGTTCGCCTCGCTCCCCCACTCGGTGCGCGCGGGCTGCAGCGCCGCTGCGCCGATCAGGAACCGCGCCGCGCGGCGCGCGCGGTCGGCGAGCGCCGCGTCCTGACTGGAGACGTCGCGGGTCAGCTCGTGGGCGCGGTGCGCCTGGAGGACCAGCCGCAGTCCCTTGCGCTTGCCGAACGCGAGCAGCGGATCGCACGCCGCGAGCCACTGGCCGCCGCCCGCGTTGCGGTCCGCGGCGATCGTCGTCAAGGCGCGCAGCAGCGGTTCGACGCGGAACTCCTGCGCGCTGGGGATCGGGTCCCCCAGCTGTCCGAGCACCGACTTCAGCGCGGTGATCGCCGGCTCGGGCATGCCCGGCTCGCGGCCCAGCTCCTGCATGCAGTCGACCAGCGCGTCCAGGACCGAGGCGTCCGGCTCGGCGCCGAGCTTGTCGTGCAGCACAGCGACGGTCTGCTCGAGCCACTCGGCGCGGCGCTTGTCGGTCGCCTCGCGCAAGCGCGCCAGCGACTTGGCGGCCTGCTTGCGGAGGCCCGCCGCCGCATCGTCGAGCGAGGCGTGCAGCGCCTGCACCCAGCGCTCGGCGAGCGCCTCCTCGGCGCGCCAGGCGTCGAGGTAGATGAGGCAGGTCGCGCGGAACTTGGGGTCGAGCTTGCTGTCGGCGCTCAGCGCGCGGAGCACCTCGAAGGCCTCGGGCACGTAGCGGTTCGATGCATCCAGCGTCTGCGAGAGCAGCAGGCCGCGGTCGCGCAGATCGCGCTCGGGCGCGCTACGACAGCACTGGTCGACCAGCGAGACCCACGCGGACTTGTCGGCGGCGTCCGCGCTCGGCGCGACCCAGCGGGGCTCGGTGCGCGACTTCAGCGTGTCCAGGATGACCTGGATCTGCCGCTGGTTCGACGTGGCGTCGACGAACAGCTCGCGCCCGCGTTCGACCAGGACCTGCCTCGCCTGCTCCGTCGGGAAGCGGCGGATGCCACGCAGCGCGCTGATCTGGTTGGACGCCGACGACGACGCCAGCTCGGCCAGCAGCAGCGTCCGGATCTCGCCCGCGAGCTCGGCCTCCTCGGGTCGGACGAGGTAGGCAGCCACCTCCAGCAGCAGCGCGCGGCGCCGCAGCACGTCGGGCTGCTGGGAGTCGGGGACCTGCGTGAAGCGCTCGAGCAGCGCGCGGAAGAAGGCCTGCCGCGGTGCGGCGGCGCCGCTCACCATCGCCGTCGTCGACAGCGCCTTCTGCAGCGCGTCGAGGCAGGCGTCGAGGACCGAAGGCCCGCCCGCAGTCGTACGCCCCTGGACCGCAGCCCAGTCGATGTCCCCGCCCCGCTGGACGTGCACCTCGACGAACTCGCGGGCGGCCTGCACGCGCATCGCCTCCATCTGCTCGCGCAGTTGCTGGAAGGCCCTGGGCCCGGTGCGGGCGGCGCGCTGCACGAGGTCGACGTAGCTGCGCGAGCCGAACTCGGCGTGCCACTCGTCGAACTCGGCCTTGGTGCGGATCATGTCGTCGGGGTAGACGAGCAGCTGCAGCGCCTTCTGCGCCGCGGCGCGCACGACGGCCTCCGGGGCTTCGAGCTGGCGCGCGATGGTCGCTGCCAGCAGGGTCTGCTGCATGTCGGCCAGGCACCGCAGCACCTGGGCGCGCGCCGTCGGCGCGAGCGAGCCCATCAGCGCCGAGGCAACGGCGTCGAGCTCGCGCGCGGGCACGCGCTGCAGCGCGCGACGCGCAGCTGCGCGCACCGGCGCCGTGGTGTCGTCTTCGACGTCGGACGCGTTGGCCCAGAGCGGCGCGCAGGCCGCGAGGTAGCCCGTCAGCAGCTGCGGACGCAGCTCGTCTCCGGCGCCGCCGAACTGGGACGCCGGCGGCAGCAAGAGGTGGCCCTGCAGTGCGCGCAGGATCGTGAGGCGCAGCTGGTCCGGGTCGTCCTCGCGCTGCAGGCGCTCGTGCAGCAGCCGGTGGGCCTGCAGGCGCGGCATCGCCATCAGCCGCGTGACCGCACTCTCGCGCTCGGTCCGGCCGTCGGGGCCCGGGCGGGAGAGCATCGCGGCGAGCTCGTCGAG
>JBERSB010000360.1:0-3224 GCA_041236755.1 Luminiphilus sp.
TCAGACGTGTGCTCGTCGATCTCGCGGTGCAGCCGCTGGCTGCCGTCCTCGTCGGTCTGCACGACCGTCGCGTCGTGCCCGCCGGCAAGCCACAGCACCTGCGGGGCGCGGCCGGCGAGCGCAGGCCCGCGCCGCATCACCTCGATCAGGGTCAGGTCGCGCTGCTCCTGCGCGGGCGCGGCAGAGGCAGCGCCGAGCAGCGTCAGGACGAGCGAACAGGCGAAGCGGCGGCGCGTCGGGTGCATGGCGCGATCATCGCGAGCGGCCCCGCCCCGCGCCACGGTCCGCCGTGCATCGACGCAGCCCCAGGCGTCGCCGGGCGGCGGTTCCGTTTGGTCGTAGGGGTGGGGGTCGCTATCCTGCTCGCCCCGCCATGTCGCTCAACGACCTCGAAATCGCACGTTCCATCCCGCTCCGCCCGCTCTCCGAGGTGGCCCGGGTCATGGGTCTGACCGCCGACGACCTCGAGCCCTACGGCCACAGCAAGGCCAAGGTCAAGCTCGACCGGCTCGAAGAGCCCGCCCAGAAGCAGGGCAAGTACATCGTGGTCACGGCCATCACGCCGACCCCCTTGGGCGAGGGCAAGACCGTGCACACCGTCGGCATCAGCCAGGCGCTCAACCGCATCGGCAAGGGCGCTTGCTGCGTGATCCGCCAGCCGTCGATGGGCCCGGTGTTCGGCATCAAGGGCGGCGCTGCCGGCGGCGGCTACAGCCAGGTCGTGCCGCCCGAAGAGCTCAACCTGCACCTGACCGGCGACTTCCACGCGGTCACCTCGGCGCACAACCTCTGCGCCGCGTTCCTCGACGCGCACCTGTTCCACGGCAACGAGAAGAACCTCGACCCCGAGCAGATCACGTGGCGCCGCGTGCTCGACATGAACGACCGCGCGCTGCGCGAGATCGAGGTCGCGCGCGGAGGTGAGAAGAACGGCACGCCCCGCGTCACCGGCTTCGACATCACGTCGGCGTCCGAGATCATGGCCGTGCTCGGCCTCGCGACCGACATCCACGACCTGCGCAAGCGCCTGGGCGCGATGGTGGTCGGCTACGACACCGACGGCAGGCCGGTGACCGCCGAGGACATCCAGGCCGCCGGCGCGATGACCGCGGTGCTCAAGGACGCGCTCAAGCCGACCTTGATGCAGACCCTCGAGGGCACGCCGGCGCTGGTGCACACCGGCCCGTTCGCCAACATCGCGCACGGCAACAGCTCGATCGTCGCCGACCTGGTCGCGCTGCGCTCGGCGGACTACGTCGTCACCGAGGCCGGCTTCGGCGCGGACATGGGCGCCGAGAAGTTCTTCGACATCAAGTGCCGCGCGTCGGGGCTCAAGCCCGACGCGGCGCTGCTGGTCGCGACCGTGCGCGCGCTCAAGACCCACAGCGGCCAGTTCGAGATCAAGCCCGGCAAGCCGCTGCCCGACGGCCTCTCGCAGGAGAACCTCGACGCGCTCGAGCAGGGCATCGGCAACCTCGAGAAGCAGATCGAGAACGTGAGGCAGTTCGGCGTGCCGGTGGTCGTCGCGATCAACGCGTTCCCGACCGACAGCGAGGCCGAGATCGCGTTCGTCAAGGAGCGCGCGCTCGCCGCGGGCGCGTTCGACGCGCACGTCTCGACGATGTTCGCCGACGGCGGCAAGGGCGGCGAGGACCTCGCGCACGCGCTGGTCAAGGCGTGCGACGAGCCGAGCACGTTCCAGCTGCTCTACGAGGACGAAGCCAGCCTCAAGGAGAAGATCGAGACCATCGCCGCCAAGATCTACGGCGCCGACGGCGTCGACTACGGGCCCGACGCCGACAAGCAGCTGGCCAAGTTCGAGGAGGCCGGCTTCGGCAGGCTGCCGATCTGCATGGCCAAGACGCAGTACTCGCTGAGCCACGACCCCAAGCTCAAGGGGCGGCCCAAGGGCTTCCGCTTCCAGGTGCGTGACGCGCGCGTCGCGGTGGGCGCTGGCTTCGTCTACCCGCTCGCGGGCGCGATCATGACCATGCCGGGCCTCGGCAAGGCGCCGGCCGGCCACCAGATGGACATCGACGAGAACGGCGACGTCGTCGGCATGATGTGATGCCGCGGCGCGCGGCCGTGTCGATGCTCGCAGCGCTGCTGCTCGCGGGGTGCCAGACCGCGCTGGAGGCGGCGGCGCCCGGCGTCGAGCTGTTCGTGCTCGGGGTCGCGCAGGACGGCGGCCTGCCGCACCTCGGCTGCGAGAAGCCGTGCTGCGTCGAGGCGCGCCGCACCGGACGCGTGGAGTACCCGGCGTGCCTCGGGCTCGTCGACCGACGCGGTGCTTCGCCGAAGCTCCTGATGGTCGAGGCGACCCCGCGCGTCGAGGAGCAGGCGGCGCTCTTGCACCAGCTCGCGGGCGTGACCGGCCGCGGCAGAGCGCCCGTCGACGCGGTGATGGTGACGCACGCGCACATCGGCCACTACCTCGGCCTCGCGCTGTTCGGCCGCGAGGTCGTCGGCGCCAAGGACCTGCCGGTCTGGTGCTCGGAGCGGTTCGCGGACTACCTGCGCGGCCACGGCCCGTGGAAGCAGCTGGTCGAACTCGGCCAGATCGACGTGCGCGCGTTCGAGGTCGGCGCGCGCTTCCAGCCGTGGCCGGGGGTGTCGGTGCAGGCCCTGCAGGTGCCGCACCGGGACGAGTTCTCGGACACGATGGCCTACAAGATCTCCGGGCCCAACCGCACCGCGCTGTTCGTGCCCGACGTCGACGCGTGGTCCAAGGTGCCGGGCCTGCTGGACCAGCTGCTCGCGGGCGTCGACGTGGCGTACCTGGACGCGACCTTCTCCGACGGCAGCGAGCTGCCCAACCGCTCGCTCGACGAGATCCCGCACCCGCTGATGACGCGCACGATGGACCGCCTGCAGGAGCAGGCCCGCGCCGAGCCCGGCCGGCTGCGCTTCTTGCACCTCAACCACACCAACCCAGCGCTGCACGACGAAGCGCTGCGCGCCGCGATCGAGGCGAGGGGGTTCGCGGTGGCGGTGATGGGGGAGCGGGTCGCGCTGTAGCGGCGCTTTGTCGGACACAAGTCGGTGGAACCAGGCTGTGATTCCGTCGCGCCCACCGAACGCGCTTGTGCTGCCGTGCGCGCGCGAGGAGCATGGGCCGCCATGACGAGCCCGTTCGAACTCGACAGCTACCTGGTCCGCCGCAAGGTCCTCAAGGTCTTCGGCGCCAGCTTCCACATCTACAGATCGGAAGAGCACCGTCTGAA
>JBERSB010000361.1:0-7267 GCA_041236755.1 Luminiphilus sp.
ATTACTTTGACAAGAAGGAGCAGCCGCACGCCGCGTCATGGGGCTACGAGGGCGCAGGCGCGCCGGAGCACTGGGGCGAGCTGAGCCCGGACTACCACCTCGCCAAGGACGGCCGGCGTCAGAGCCCCGTAGACATCACCGGGGCGTCGCCAGAAGGGTTGCCCCCGCTCGGCTTCGACTACCGCGAGGTGCCGGTGAAGATGGTCTACAACGGCCACAGCGTGCAGGAGAACGAGGACGGCAACAGCCACCTCGTCGTCGGCGACAAGAGCTACAAGCTCGAGCAGTTCCACTTCCACTCGCCGAGCGAGCACACCGTCGACGGCAAGCCGTTCGCGATGGAGCTGCACTTCGTGCACGAAGGCGCCGACGGGGAGGTCGCCGTCGTGAGCGTCCTGATCGACGAAGGTGACCACAACGAGGGCTACGACCTCGTCTGGTCGAAGCTGCCCGACTACACCAACCGCGACGTGCGCGCTGCTGCGTTGATCCGGGTCCAGGACCTGCTCCCCAAGCGCCGCAGCTACTACGCGTACCAGGGTTCGTTCACGACGCCGCCGTGCACCGAAGGCGTACGATGGTTCGTGATGCGGGAGCCTGTCCAGCTCTCCAAGGTGCAGATCGACACGTTCCGCAAGGTGATCTTCCACAACAACCGACCCGTGCAGCCGCTCTACGGCCGCGCGATCTCGGAGTCGCGCTGATCCCGTGCGAACCGCGCGAACCCTTTTTGGCGGGACGCTCGCGCTTCGGCTGACCGCAGCTGCGGTGATCGGCGGGACGCTGACTGGACCGGTCACCGCGCAGCGAGAAGACGCCGTCGCGGACATCACCGGCCGGCGCGAGCTGTTCGTCGACGACTTCCTGCTGGAGGATCTGCAGGGCGTTCGCCTCGAGTTGGCGCGGCCGCAGGACCGCGGCGTCGCGCTGCGCTTCGACCGGTCGTGGGAGGGGCCGTTCTGCGGCTACGCGACGGTGATCGCGCACGGCGGTCGCTACCTCCTCTACTACCGGGGCCTGCCGACGGCCGGAGGAGACGGCACCGACGCGGAGCGCACCTGCCTGGCGATCTCGCGCGACGGCCGCACCTTCGATCGGCCCTCGCTGACACAGTTCGACGTCCCGGGGGCCGAGTCCAACAACGTCGTGCTCGCCGACGCGGCGCCGGTGAGCCACAACTTCAGCCCGTTCCTCGACCCGCGCGTCGACGACGGTGCGCCCGGCCGCTTCAAGGCGCTCGGCGGCAACGAGCGCTCGGGGCTGATGGCGTACCTCTCCGCAGACGGCGTGGAGTGGACGAGGCTCCGCGCCGAGCCGGTGCTCCGCGGCGCCGAGTTCGACTCCCAGAACGTCGCGTTCTGGTCCGAGCACGAGCAGCGCTACGTGTGCTACATGCGGAGCTGGACGGGCGAAGGCTACGCCGGCGTCCGCACCGTGAGCCGCTCGACTTCGAAGGACTTCGTCAGCTGGACGGCCCCCGAGCCGATGACGTTCGGCGACGGCGAAGGCGCGCGTGACCATCTCTATACCAACCAGACGCACCCCTACATGCGTGCGCCGCACCTCTACGTCGGCATCGCGGCGCGCTTCATGCCGGGCCGCCAGGTGCTCTCCGTGGCGGACGCGGAGCGGCTCGGCGTCAACCCGAAGTACTTCCGCGACTGCTCGGACGCCGTGCTGCTGACGTCGCGCGGCGGGCTGCGCTACGACCGGACGTTCCGAGAGGCGTTCCTCCGTCCCGGCGTCGGCCTGCAGAACTGGGTGTCCCGATCGAACTACCCGGCGCTCAACGTCGTGCAGACCGGGCCTGGAGAGATGTCGTTCTACGTCAACCAGAATTACGCGCAGCCGACGGCGGAGCTGCGGCGCTACTCGCTCCGCCTCGACGGGTTCGCGTCGCTGCGCGCGGGCAGCCGAGGAGGCCAGGCCCGCACGCGGCCGCTGCGCTACGCAGGCGGACGCCTCGAGCTGAACTTCGCCACGTCGGCTGCCGGGCAGGTCCGCGTGGCGATCTGCGACGAGCAGGGGAGCGAGCTCGAGGGCTTCGGCCTCGACGACTGCGTGCCGCTCATCGGCAACGAAATCGCGCGCGGGGTCACGTGGCGCCGCAGCGGCGGCGTGGCGGCGAGCGACGACGTGACCGAGCACAGCGGCCGCGCCGTGCGGCTTCGGTTCGAGCTGGTCGACGCCGACCTCTACGCGCTGCAGTTCGTCGCCGGCAGCTGACCGCCGGCAGTCAGCTGTGCGGGAGCACCGCCAGCTCTGCGACCAGCGGCACGTGGTCGGAGGCGGTGCGGGCGCCGCGGGTGCGCGCGCTGTGCAGCGAACGCAGCTCGCAAGCACCTCGGACGAAGACCGAGTCGAGCGCGCGCAGCGGCGCCCACGCGGGGAACGTGCGCGGCGCGCGGCGCGGCCCGCGGAAGCCCGCGGGCACCAACAGCCGCTTGCCGAGGTTGCCGAGGACGTCGTTGAAGTCGCCTGCTACGACGACCGGCGTGTCGTGCTGGATGTGGGCCAGCCTGGGGAGCTCCAGCAGGCGGCGCAGCTGTTCGCGCCGCTCCGCCTCGCTGAGTCCGAGGTGCACGTTGAACGCGTGCAGGGTGCGCGAGTGGCCGTTGGGCAGCGGCAGCCGCAGCTCTGCGTGCAGCACGCTGCGCGCCTTGCGGCCCGGCAGCGTGAGGTCGAGGTTCTCCGTGGAGGTGAGCGGAAAACGGCTGAGGATCGCGTTGCCGTACTCGCCGCGCCGGGGTCCGAAGCGCACGTTCACGAAGTAGCTCCGGTGCTCCATCTGCAGCGCGTCGCCGAGCACGTCGGCCTGACGTTCGTGGCGGTACCAGCGACCGTTCTGCGCGACATCCTGCATCATGACCACGTCCGGCCGCTGCGCGGCGATCACTTCGGCCGTGCGCGCGGGATCGCACCGCCGGTCCAGCCCGCCGACGCACTTGTGCACGTTCCAGCACACGAGCCGCACGTTCAGCGGCATGCGGCGCCTCCTTCCTTTCGTCCGCGCACCGCACAGCACCACGCCGTCGGGGCGGTGCGGCGGAGGTGGCGCGGGGACGGCGGTTGCATCGACGGTCGCAGGCAGCGATGTGCCGCCGCGCGCAGGCTATCCGAAGGGCGTCCGGGGACCGAGCGCGTCGCGCAGACGTGACGGCGCGGTCGCCGGGGATAGACTGCGCGCTGTGGTCCGGTCCTGGGTTGCCCTCCTCTTGCTGCTCGGTGCCTGCGTGGCGGCGCCCGATCAGCCACCTGTGCAGGCCTACGGTGCGATGCGCGAGGTCATGCGCGACGGCGACGACCGGGGCCGCGTGGTGCTCTCCGAGGTCACGACGCCGTTCTCGGTGGGTGTCGGCGCCCTCGCGGGCCTCGCCGGCGAGGTCACGATCGTCGACGGCGCGGCGCTCGTCGCACAGCGGGACGGCGAGCGCGTGAGGATGCGCGCGCCGCGCACGGGCGAACAGGCAGCGCTGCTGCTGGTCGGCGAGGTCCGGGCGTGGCGCGAGCTGCCGCTGCCGGACTGCGCGGACTACGCAACCCTCGAGGAGCACGTCGCCGAGGCTCTACGCGAGGCGGGGATGGACCCGACCGCGCCGACGCCGGTGCGCGTGGTCGGCCGCGCCGAGCAGCTGCAGATGCACGTCGTCGCGGGCGCGTGTCCGATCGCGGAGCCGGACGGTCCGGCCCCGTGGCGCTTCGACGGTCGGGCCGAAGCGGTGACGCTGGTCGGCTTCTTCGTCGAGGGCGCCGTCGGTGTGCTGACCCACCACGGTCGCCGCAGCCACCTGCACGCCATCGCCGGCGGCAAGGCGGGTCACCTCGACGACATCTCGCTGCGCGCCGCGCGCCTGCAGCTGCCGCTGCGCACGCCGTAGTGCGCGTCCGCCGTGCAGTCAGATCGCGGGCAGGCTAGGTGGGTCAGCCGAAGAACACGTAGGCGATCAGCGTGCCGGCGACGATCGCGGTGAAGTCGGCGAGCAGCCCGCACGGCACGGCGTGGCGGGTGCGGCGCACGCCGACCGAGCCGAAGTAGACCGCGATGACGTAGAACGTCGTGTCGGTCGCGCCCTGGAAGGTGCACGCCAGGCGACCCGCGAACGAGTCGGCGCCGTGCTGCTCCATCGTGTCGACCATCAGCGCGCGCGCGCCGCCGCCCGAGAGCGGCTTCATCAGGCCGGTCGGCAGGCCGTCGACGAACCGCGTGTCGGACGTGAACCACGACGCCGCGTGCCGCACCGCGTCGATCACGTAGTCCATGGCGCCGGACGCGCGGAAGACGCCGATCGCGACCAGCAGCGCGACCAGGTAGGGCAGGATCTTGATCACGACCGCGAAGCCCTCCTTGGCGCCCTCGAGGAACGCCTCGTAGGCGTTGATCCGCCGCCACGCGGCGAGCCCGACGAAGCCGGCGATCACGGAGAACAGCGTGACGTTCGCCGTGAGCGTCGAGACGGTCTCGACCTGGTCCTTGGGCAGGTTCAGGAAGAGCGCCAGCAGGCCCGCGACCGCCGCACCCAGCCCGAGCAGCCACCCGAGCAGCACCGGGTCGAACAGCCGGATCCGCTGCACGAACGCCACGACGCACAGGCCGACGAGCGTCGAGAAGAACGTGGTCAACAGGATCGGCAGGAACACGTCGGCGGGGTTGGCGGCGTTCGCCTGCGCGCGGTACGCGAGGATCGCCACCGGGATCAAGGTCAGCCCCGACGTGTTGAGCACGAGGAACATGATCTGCGCGTTCGACGCGGTCTCCTTCTCTGCGTTCAGCTCCTGGAGCTGCTGCATGGCCTTGAGCCCGAACGGCGTGGCCGCGTTGTCGAGCCCCAGCATGTTGGCGGAGAAGTTGAGGATCATCGCGCCGTGCACCGGGTGGTCGGAGGGGACCTCGGGGAACAGCCGGCGGAAGAACGGCCGCACGAGCTTCGCGAGCAGCGCGACCGCTCCGGCGCGTTCGCCGACCTTCATGATGCCGAGCCAGAGCGTCAGGACGCCGGCGAGCTGCAGGCAGATCTCGAACGACGTCTTCGCCATGTCGAACGTGCTCTCGATCATCCGCGAGAACACCTCGACGTCGCCGAGCACCACCAGCTTGAACAGGCCGACCGTGAACGCGATCAGGAAGAAGCCTACCCAGATGACGTTCAGCACCATCGCGCGCTACCCGTCGCCGTCGCCGCCGATGTCGGTGCGCTGCAGCAGCTCCAGGAACACCGGCGACAGCGAGCGGAGGTGGTGCTCGAGCGAGCCGACCGGCAGCTCGTAGGTGATCACGTGGTGGCCGTGCTCGGGCGCCCACGAGCCGAACGAGCCGGGCGTCTCGTAGCCGACCGTGTCGACCAGCGGCAGGTCTGATCGCTCGGCCAGCCAGCGGCCCAGCGGCGTCGCGTCCGGGTCCTCGACGCAGGCGAGCGGCGCGTGCACCGCCACGATCGTCTCGGGCGAGAGCTCTTCGACCAGCCCGAGCAACGCCTGCGTCTCCGGCTCGCTGGCGGCGCGCTCGCCCGTCGACAGCTCGATGTCGCGCGGATCCTCGGAGAAGACGCGGTGGCAGACCGTGTCCCGGCTCCAGTTGCGCGCCGGCCAGTTGCGGTTGAGGTCGACCCCGGCGGCGTTCGCGCGCGTGCCCCGCGACAGGCCGTCGGGGTTGGCCGCGAGCACGACCGCGCAGTTCGGCGGCGGCTCGGCGAGCTGCCGCAGCGCCCAGGACAGCGTCGTCGTCGACTCGGGTTCGTCACCGTGGATGCCCGCGAAGACGAGCACGCGGCACTCGCCCGAAGGGCGGAAGACCTCGAGCGGCGCGCCGAGCAGGCTCCTGCCGTAGACCGTCGGCTGGAGCGCGACGGTGCCGCGCTGGGAGCGGGGTCGTTGGGCCATGGCCGCGGATGCTACCGCGCGCGCGGCACGACACCCAGGCCGGGCAGGTCGTTGGGGAGCACGCGGCCCGCCTCGAACGGCAGCGGCTCGAACGGGTCGTTGGCGACGAGCAGCGCGCCGTCGAGGTCGACGACGTCGCACAGGCTCGCGAGCTGTGCGGCGGCCGCGATCCCGCACGAGCTCTCGGTCATGCACCCGAGCATCACCGAGAGCTCGAGCGCGCGCGCGGTCTCGATCATGTCGTGGGCCTCGAGCAGCCCGGTGCACTTCATCAGCTTGACGTTGATGCCGTCGTAGATCTCTGCCGCATGCGCGACGTCGCCGAGGCGCTGCACGGCTTCGTCTGCGTAGATCGGCAGCGGGCACCGCTCGCGCAGCCACGCCTGCGCGTCGCGATCCGATGCGGGCAGGGGCTGCTCGAGCAGCTCGACGCCGCGGTCGGCCAGCCACTTCGCCTCGGAGAGGGCCGCCTCGCGGTCGCGCCATCCTTGGTTAACGTCGACGCGCAGCGGCACGTCGGTCTCCGCGCGGATCGCTGTGATCATCTCCCGATCGCGCGGGCCGCCCAGCTTGATCTTGAGCGCAGAGAACGTGCGTGCGGCGTCGGCGGCGCGCGCGGCGACCGCGTCAGGATCGCCGATGCCGAGCGTGAACGACGTCGGCGGCGTCTGCTCCCGATCGAGCCCCAGGAGCCGCCAGTGCGGCTCGCCGAGCTGCTGGCCGAGCCAGTCGTGCAGCGCGAGGTCGAGCGCGGCCTTCGCCGCCGGATTGCCGGGCGAGCCCTCGTCCAGCGCGGCGAGCTCCGCGCGGAGCTCCGCGGGGTCGTCGAACCTCGCGAGGTCGACGCCTCGCAGAAACGCCTGCGCGGACGCGTGCGACTCCCCGAGGTAGGGCGGCATGGACGCCTCGCCGCGGCCGACGACGCCGTCCTGCTCCAGCTCGACCAGCAGCGTCGGCGTCGTCGTGCGCGAGCTGTTGGCGAGCGTGAACCGGTCGCGTAGCTCGAGCGTGTAGGGCACGCAGCGCAGCTCGAAGGTCATCGCACGCAGGGCTCCAGCAGGCAGACCCCGACCGCGCCTGGCTCCGCGACGAGGCGCGCGCGCGCGCCGAACGGTAGCGTCCAGGCGTCTGGGCGGTGGCCGAACGGCAGCCCACACGCGACCGGCACGTCCAGGTCGCCGAGCCGTTCTTCGAGCACGCGGCGCATCCCAGGGTGCTCGCTCGCGAGCGCGGTGCCTTCGACGTGGAAGTCGCCGAGCAGAACGCCCGCGACGCGCTCGAGCACGCCGCACTGGCGCAGCTGCGTCAGCATGCGGTCCACGCGGTAGGGGGCCTCGCCGATGTCTTCGAGGAACAGGAGCGCGCCGTCGGTCGGCGGCGCCCACGGGGT
>JBERSB010000362.1:0-6933 GCA_041236755.1 Luminiphilus sp.
CGCGGCTGACGGAGCCGCGCGAGCGACCGTTTCTGCTGGCGGTCGGCTTCTGGCGGCCGCACGTGCCGATGTACGCGCCGAAGAAGTGGTTCGACCTGCACCCGCGCGAAGGCGTGCAGTTCCCGGACGTGCTGGCGACGGACGCGGACGACCTGCCCGACTACGCCCGTCAGCTGACGATCGGCCTGCCGGCCCCGCGGCACGAGTGGCTCGTCGAGAACGACGAGTGGCAGCACGCCGTGCAGGCCTACCTCGCGAGCACGTCGTTCGTGGACGCGTGCGTCGGCCGCGTGCTCGACGCGCTGGAGGACGGCGGGCACGCCGACGACACCGTCGTGGTGCTGTTCTCGGACCACGGCTTCCACCTCGGCGAGAAGCAGCGGTGGGCCAAGCGTTCGCTCTGGGAGCGCTCGACGCGCGTGCCGCTGATCGTGGCCGCGCCGGGACGACAGCCGGGCGTCAGCAACCGGCCCGTCGGCCTCATCGACATCGCGCCGACCCTGCTCGGCGTGTGCGGGCTCGAGCCCGACGCGCAGCACGAAGGCCACAGCCTCGCGCCGCTGCTCGCCGACCCTGACGCGTCGTGGCCGCACGTCGCGCGCACGACGTTCGGGCCGGGCAACCACGCGGTCCGCTCCACGCACTGGCGCTACATCCGCTACGCCGACGGCTCCGAGGAGCTCTACGACCACCGCAACGACCCGCGGGAGTGGCGCAACCTCGCGCAGATCTCGCCGCGGCCCTCAGCCGTCGCAGCTGCGATCGAGGCGCTGCAGCGCGTCCTGCCCGACGAAGAGGCCGCGATCCGTCCGCGGGCAGACGGCAGCGCCGGGCTGCGCGCCTTCCGCGCGGCCGAGGCCGGTCGCTGACGAGCGGCGTCAGGACTTGCGGCGCTCGCGCAGCTCGCGGATGCGCATCGGCATCCGATCGATCTGCGCGAACAGCGCGTCTGTGTCGAGCGGCGCGTGGGAGGTGCGCTTGACGCGGCCGTCCTTGCCCACGAGCAGCGCCGTGAAGCCGCTCTCGGAGCCCGCGCGGTTGCGGGCGAAGCGCGCGCGCAGCGCTTCGCAGGCGTCGCGGTCGAGCGGCCTGCCGTCGGCCGACGACGCGCCGTCGTCGAGCACGACCACCAGCGGCACCTCGCGCTCCGCGAAGCCCGCCGCGTCGCTGCGCGCTGCGCGCAGCTGCTGCTGGAGCTGCGGGTCGTCCTGGTTCGCCGCGAACACCACCAGCGGGCGCTGCACGCCGCGGCACCGGTCGAGGTCGAACGCGGCGTAGGTGCAGATCTTCTCGATCTCGAGCCGGAACGGACCGTCGATCTTGTCGTCGATCGAGACGCCGACCTCGTCGACCTTCGCAGGCTCGACCGGGCCGAGGTCGAGCGAACGGCCGCGCCACGTGGGGCGCAGCGCGCTGTAGGGGACGTAGACGTCCTGCCAGCTGTCGTCGCCGCGCGTCGTGAACTGCGTGCGGTACGACGCAGCGAAGCGCCGTCGCTCGTTCGGCTGCCGCAGCCGCAGCGTGTACTTGCGCCCGTCGCCGCGGACCCGCAGGTGGATCCCCGCTTCGCCGTCCTGTCCCAGCTGCAGGTCCTCGCCCGGGCGTCGCACGGACGAGAAGCCGCCGCCGTTGGTGTTGAGTACGCCGGTGAAGACCATCTTGCCGTCTTCGACCACGAAGCTGCCGGTCGAGCGGCCGCCCATGACGCCGTCCAGCACGGTGCGCCAGCGGCCGCCTTCGGTCGGCACATCGAAGTCGGCGAGCGTGCGCGTCGGGGGCAGCGCTTCGCTCTGTTGGGCGGGCACCGCGCAGGCGGCCGCGAGGACGAACGACGATACAGGAGCACGCATGCGGTGGTGTTCGCAGCGCCGGCCGACCCGGATTCGGTCGGAGGGTCGCGCACGGATAAGCTCGCGCGCATGCACGATCGCTCCGCCGCCCTCTTCGTCGTCCCGCCGCAGCGCTGCGCTGCCGCCCTGCTGGTGCTGCTCGCCGCTGCGGCAGCCCGCGCGCAGGCCGGGCTCGAGCTCGGCTCCCCGTTCGTCGACGACATGATCCTGCAGCGGCAGATGCCGGCGCCGGTGTGGGGGTGGGCTGCTCCGGGAGCGACCGTCGAGGTCGCGTTCGCGGGCCAGCAGAAGCGCGCCACCGCGGACGCCAAGGGCCGATGGCAGGTCGCGCTCGCGCCGATGGCCGCGTCGGCAGAAGAGCGCGAGCTCGTCGTCACCGCGCCGGGTGGCGGCCGCGTCGCGCGCAAGGGCGTGCTGGTCGGGGAGGTGTGGTTCTCGTCGGGGCAGTCCAACATGGACTGGGTCGCCGGCAAGTCGATGTGCCGCGACCTCGCCAACCAGCTGCAGCGCAGCAAGCCCGAGGTCTCGATCCGCGAGTATGCGGTCGACATCGGCGCGTCGGTGTTCTTGCGGGACCGCGCGACGTCCAAGGACGGCTGGAAGCGCGCGGGCAAGGCGGGGGCGTTCTCGGCGCTTTCGCTGGCCTTCGCCCACGAGCTGCACCAGGAGCTGGGCGTGCCGGTCGGCATCCTGCGCAGCACGCACGGCGCGACGCCCGTCGAGACCTGGACCGCGTACGAGGGCTTCGCTGTTCGGCCGGCGCTCGCGGACATCGCGACGCGGGTGCGGTCGAGCGATCCGACGACCGGCGACGGCCGCGCGGCCTACGCCCGGTTCTACGACGAGCTGCGAGCGTGGCGCGAGGCGAGCGCCGCCGAGATCGAGCGCGGCGGCAAGGCGCTGCCCCAGCCGCGGCTGCCGGGGATCGGCGCGGACTGGAAGGGCCCGACGCGCATGCACAACCACAAGATCGCGCCGCTGATCCCCTACGCGATCCGGGGCGTGATCTGGTGCCAGGGCACACACAACGCCGGCGACGGCGAGATCTACGCCGAGAAGATGCACGCGCTGCTCGACGGTCTGCGCGCGACCTGGGCGCGGCCGGAGCTGCCGTTCTACTTCACGCAGATGCAGTGCTACGGGTCGCCGAACCCGGACGACGTCGGCTTCGCGGACATCCGCGAGGCGCAGCGCAAGTTCTTCATGACCGCCGACAACGTCGGCATGGTGCTGCAGCACGACCTGAACCCGGCGCGGCCGCAGGGCATCCACTACTTCAACAAGCTCGACCCGGGCAAGCGGCTGGCGCGCTGGGCGCTCGCGCACGAGTACGGCCGCGACCTCGCCTACACCGGGCCGATCTACGCGGGCCACATGGTCGCGGGCGACGCGGTGCGGGTGCGCTTCGAGCAGCGCGGGCCCGGCGGCGGGCTGATGGTCGGCAGCAAGGGCATGGAGGCGGACCAGAAGTCGGCACCGGACGCCTACGTCGAGCCCGCGCGGCCGACGCCCGGCGAGCCGCTGCGGCACTTCCGGCTCGCGGGCGAAGACGGCGTCTGGCACGCGGCCGAGGCCGTCATCGACGGCGACGAGGTCGTCGTGCGGAGCGCGGCGGTGCCGGAGCCCGTCGGCGTGCAGTACGCCTACAGCGCCGTGCCGATGGGCGCCAACCTCTACAACGAGGCCGGCCTGCCGGCGACGCCGTTCGCGGTGTTCGACGGCGCGCCGCTGTTCCAGGAAGACGTCGCCGACGCTGCGCCGCCCGCTGCGAAAGCGGAGCCCGCGCCCTACCTGCAGCTGGCGACGCTGTTCCGGCCTGGCTCGGTCGTGCAGTGCGATCGCCCGGTGCCGGTGTGGGGCTTCGCACGCCCGGGTGTCGAGGTCACCGTGCGCTTCGCCGGACAGAGTAAGACGGCGACGGTCGACGAGTTCGAGCGCTGGCGGGTCGACCTCGACCCGCTGACTGCGTCGGCGGACGGCCGCGATCTCGTCGTGACCGCCAGCGACGGCGCGTCGCGCACGGTGCCGGACGTGGTCGTCGGCGACCTCTGGATCCTCACCGGGACCTCGAAGCTCTCCAGCGAGCTGCTGCGACCCGGCAGCGACGAGTCCGCAGCGCCGCAGCCGCTGGTGCGCGAGTTCCGCATCCGGACCAACGCGCGCCGCTTCCGCGAGCCGCGCAAGCGGCGCATGGAGATCGGTGGCGGCCGCTACGAGTCGTCGTGGGAGCCGATGACGTTCTCGGGCGAGCGTCCCGAGGCCACGGCGGCGGGCTACGCGTTCGCGCGTGCCGTGCAGCGCGACGGCGTGCCGGTCGGCGTCGTCACGCTCGGCGCCCCCAACCCGCCGCTGACCTGGCTCAGCTATGACGCGCTGCAGACGGCCGCGGGCTTCGAAGCCGAGCGCGACGAGCTCAACCAGCTGTTCCCCAACACGGCCGCGGGCGCTGCGGCGGTCGACCGCTACATCGCGACGCTCGAGGGCTACAACCGCGAGGTCGCGGCGATGCTGCAGAGAGGGGACGCGCTCCCTGACGAGCTCGCCGCGGGTCCGCCCGGCTTCCCGCAGCCGGCGTACGACCAGTGGTCGCCGCGCACCGAGAACGCCACGCTGACCTACAACTTCTGCATCAGCCCGCTCTCGCCGGCGGCGATCTCGGGGCTCGTCTGGATCCCCGGGCCGCAGAACGTGCCGAGCGAGCCTGCGCGCTACGCGCCGGCGCTGCGGGCGTTCGCTGCCAACCTCGCGGCGACTTGGGGGCAACCGAGCGTGCCCTTCTACTACGCGCACCCAGCGCCGTCGGCGGCCGACGGCGTCGCTGCGCCCGACATCGAGGTCCCGGGTGCTGTGGTCAGCTTCGACGCGTGGCCGAAGAGCAACGCCGAGCTCGCCGCCGAGCTCGGCCGTCGGGCGGCTGCTGCGCGCTAGCGCGCCAGCACGAAGTCGAGCGCGCCGCGCACGGCCGCGACCTGGGCGCGGTTGCAGTCGTCGTCGGTGACCTTCGCGCTGTCCGGGTAGACCTCGGTGGTCGTGGTGTAACGGGCGTCGGTGACGCCGGTGCACAGCCCGAGCTCGCGCACGGGGTAGTTGATGACGCCGTCCTGCTCGACGTCGGCGCCGATGATCTGGCCGTTCTCGTCGGGCGGCGCGATGTGCGTCACCTTCGCCACCGACGCGATGATCGCGGCCTGGAACTCCGGCTGCAGGTTGTCGCTGTCGCCGACCGTGTAGAAGCCGTCGGGGATCGTGCCGGGCTCGAAGAGCTCGCCGTCGCGCGCGGCCTTGGCCGGCCGGAACTCGGACTCGTCGGTGTCCGTCGTCTCGTGCAGGTCGAGGTGCACCAAGAAGGACTCGCCCGTCGATGCCACGAGCTGCATCAGCGCAGCAGACTCGCAGCAGGGACTGTCCTTCACGAACGAGCGGTTGGGGTCGATCGCGTCGGCGTTCCAGCGGTGGATCCTCTCGTAGGCCCAAGGGCTCACGCACGGCGCCACCAGCAGGTTGACCCGCGATGCGTAGTCGTCGGCGTGCTCCGCGAGGAACGCCAGCGCGCCCTGGACGCCGCTGGTCTCGTAGCCGTGCACGCCGCCGGTGACGAGCACCCAGGGCGCGCCTGGGACCGGCTCGCGCGGAGCAGCGGCGAACAGCGGGTAGCGGTCGGGGTCGACCGCGAGCGCGCCGTACTGCGAGATCGCGAAGCGGTCGCGCAGCGCGTCGATCTTGGCGAGGACCTCGTCGCGGTAGCTGCGCTTGGCGGCTTGCTGGTCGCGCCAGGTGGCCTTCTCCGCGTCGGTCCACGGCTGGCCGGGAGTGCCGATGGGATAGAAGCGATCCATGGGTGTCAGGGAGGCTGCCGCCCGCGGTGCGGTTCAGCCCTCCTTCTTGGGGCGGAAGTCCGGGAACTCGCGCACGATGTGCTGCTGCTCGCGCATCACCGACGCGAACGTGATCCCCGTCAGGTGGATGAGGATGCACTCTTCCTCGTCACGCCGTCCGATCTGCGACTCGACCTCGAAGTGCTCGCCGCTCAGCAGCTCCAGGCGGCCCGCGACCGGCGTGCCGATCGGGGCGCTCTCGGCCATGCCCATTACCCGCATCCCGCCCTCGGACAGCTCCGTGACGGCGTACGTCTGCTCGCCGGTCACCAGCAGCGGGGTGGCGTTGTTGGGATACCGGACCCGGAAGTACTTGCGGCGATCCTCTTCGTTGCTCATTCCTCGACAGGTGCTTCGTGGGGCGAGTTCTGCACCGAAGCGGGAAGGTAGCAGGCCGGTAGGAATCCGGCGATGACAAATCGTCCGTTGCCGTCATGTCTTCGGAGGGTCCGGCACACCCGCCTGCCCGCGCTCGCTACGATGGGGCGATCGAAGCCGCTCCACTGCCTGCACCATGAGCTACCGCAACCGCCTCGTCTCAGTCCTCGGACTCGCCAGCACGGTCGTGACCGCACAGACCGACTGGACCCTGCTCACGCCGCCGACCTCGCCGCCGCCCTACACGGCGCACGCGATGGCCTACTTCCTGCCGACGGACACGACGGTGCTGTTCGGCGGCGCCACGGGTGCGGGCCGCAGCGACCTGACCTGGGTCTGGGACGGCAGCGACTGGACCCAGGCAGCTCCTGCCAACGTGCCGCCGGCGCGGGTCGCGCACACGCTGGTCTACGACGAAGGCCGCGCGCGGCTCGTGATGTTCGGTGGCATCAGCGCGTTCGGGAGCGTGCTCGGCGACACGTGGGAGTGGGACGGCTTCGACTGGACGCAGATGTCGTCCAGCAACGCGCCGTCGCCGCGGCGGTCGCACTGCATGGCGTACCTGCCGAGCCGCGGGACGGTGGTGCTGTTCGGGGGCTACACGTCAGCGGACCAGTCGGACCTCTGGGAGTGGGACGGGATCGACTGGTCCCAGATCACCACGTCCAACAGCCCGCCGGCGCGCCGCGCAGGCGACATGGCCTACGACCCGACGACGGGCGGCCTGCTCTTGTTCAGCGGCTACCAGCAGACCAACGACACCTGGCTCTTCGACGGCACCGACTGGCAGCAGCTGACGCCGCAGAACGCGCCGCCGGCGCGCTACGACC
>JBERSB010000363.1:0-3137 GCA_041236755.1 Luminiphilus sp.
CGCCGCGCAGCCCCGCGAACGAGAGCCACAGCAGCCCGCAGATCAGCAGCAGCAGCGCGTAGGTGAGCGGGTGCCGGAAGCGCTGCGTGCGCACGCGCGCGCGCGACTCCTCGATCGCCTGCCGCCAGAACAGCGTGGTCTCCACCTCGACCTGCTGGTGCCGGACGCGCAACCGGTGCAGCGCGAACAGCACCGCAGCCAGGGCCGCGAGGCCGAGCACGCCGAGCACAGCAGGCACGAAGCCGAAGCTCATACGACCAGCGCCCCCGTCTCGAAGAGCTGTGAGAGCTGCTGCACGACCGGCTCGTCGACGTCGACCTGCACGAGGCCGGCCTGGCGCTGCACGGCGAGCTCGCGGAGGCCTTGCTGATGGGCTTCGTAGGCGCGGCGGTAGGCGTCGAGCACGTCCGCGGTCACGGAGACGTCGTGCTCCTTGCCGCTCTCGCAGTCCCGCAGCAACAGGTCGCCCTGCAGCTCGGGCGCGCTGTCGCTCTTGCGCACGAGCTGGACCAGCACCAGCCGGTGGCGCTGGCGGGCGAGGCTCTGCTGCACTGCCTCGATGCCGTCGGCGTCGAAGAAGTCCGAGACCACCACCAGCAGCCCCTTGCGGAGGCCCATGCGCGCGAACTTGCCGAGCGAGGCGACGAAGTCCGTGGACCCGCCGGGCGTCTGCGCCGCGAGCGCGTCGGCGATGCGCAGCTTGCGCACGTTGCCGCTCTTCGCAGGCAGCGCTACGCGCAGCCGGTCGGCGAACGGGTAGAGGCCGACGCTGTCGTGCTGGTTGAGCGCGGCGAGCGCGAGCGCGAAGGTCGCCTGCAGGCCCGCGCGCACGCGCGGGTTGTCGCCCTGCCACATGCTGCCGCTGACGTCGGGCGCGAGGTAGACGGGCAGGTCCTCGAACTCCTCGAACAGCCGCAGGAACACGCGGCCCAGCCGGCGGTAGATGTTCCAGTCGATCGCGCGCAGGTCGTCACCGGGCGCGTAGCCGCGGTAGTCGCGGAACTCCATGCCGGCACCCATGTGCCGCGAGCGCTGCTCGGCGTGCACGCCGCCGCGCGCGACGCGCCGGGCGAGCAGCCGGAAGCGCGAGACGGCTTCGAGGAACTCCGGGTCGAAGAGCTCCTGTCGGGTCGGGGCGGTCGCAGGCATCGTCGGGGCGGCGCGGTCTCTGGATTCGGTTCCGGGCGTCAGCGCTACTCGACCGGCGGCTGCACGTGGCCGAGCACGTCCGCGACGATGCGGTCGGCGCTGACGCCGTCGGCCTGGCCGTGGAAGTTGACCAGGACCCGGTGGCGCATGACGTCGGGCGCGACCGCTCTGACGTCGTCGGTGCTGACGGCGTAGCGACCCTGGGTCAGCGCGCGCACCTTGGAGCACAGCATCAGCGCCTGCACGGCGCGCGGCGACGGACCGAGCGCCACGAAGTCGTGGACCGACTTGGGCGCGAACTCCGAGCCCGGCTGCGCGCCGACGACGAGGTGGACCGCGTAGCGCTTGGCGCGCTGCGGGACCGGCACCGAGAGCGCCACCTTGCGCAGCTCGAGGATCTCGTCGGCGCTCGACACCTTGCTGACCTCGGGCTCCTTGCCCGCCGTGGTGCGGTCGACGATCGCCTCGTACTCCTCAATCTTCGGGTAGCCGACGACGATCTTCATCAAGAAGCGGTCGAGCTGCGCCTCGGGCAGCGGATAGGTGCCCTCCTGCTCGACCGGGTTCTGCGTCGCCATGACGCAGTACGGCTCCTGCAGCTTGATGGTGCGGCGGCCCACCGAGATCTGCCGCTCCTGCATCGCCTCGAGCAGGGCCGACTGGGTGCGCGGCGTGGCGCGGTTGATCTCGTCCGCGAGCACCAGCGACGAGACCAGCGGCCCCTCCTGGAACTGCAGCTCGTGGCCGCCTGCCTCGGTGTCGACGAGCACGTTCGTGCCCTGGATGTCGGCCGGCATCATGTCGGGCGTGAACTGGATGCGGCTGAACGGCACGTCGACGGCCTGGCCGATCGACTTGACGAGCATCGTCTTGCCGAGCCCCGGCACGCCCTCGAGCATCACGTGCCCGCCGGCGAACAGCGCGGTCAGCGCCGCGTCGAGCACCGGCTCCTGGCCGACGATGAAGCGCTGCACCTCGCGCTTGATCTTCTCGTGCACGTCACAGAATCGTTGGGCGTCGCGCTCGGCGACCTCGGCAAGTTCGTTCAGGTCTTTCACTGCGGTCCGCCTTCCTCGCGGAGGCTGAGGTAGAAGCTGCGCACGAGCTCCTGCATCCAGGGGCTCAGGGGTCTGCGCGTCAGGTGGCCCATCGGGGCGGCGCGCGCGCCGCGGTCTTCGCCGGGCACGCGGTCGCCCTGCTGGGCCTGGGGTTCGATGCGTTCCTGGGTGATCTTGGAGATCCCAGGGTTGGGTTGGGCGCTGATGTGGTCGGGGAAGGTCACGCCGAGCACGAGCTGCGCGACGCCGCGCTGCTTCTTGGGGCCGCCGGGGCCGCCGCGCCCGTTGGCGTCGTCGGGCGGCTGGCCGTTGCCCATCGAGATCTGCAGGTCGCGGTTCACCGGCGGCTTGCGCTGGCGCAGGTTGGGCTGCACGCCGCCGCGCGCCTTGGACTCGTCGTTCTCGTCGTCGACCTCCTCGTCGTCCTCGGGGTCCTCCTCCTCGTCGGTGACGACCTGGTCCTTCGCAGACCATGGCGACGCGGTCGGCGACTTCGACGAGCCCTTGCCCGAGCCGCGGCCTTGGGTCGAGCCCGACTCCTGCGGCGGCTTCTTGTCCTCGTCCTCGCGCTGCTGCTCGTCGGCGCGCGGCTTGTCCTTCTTCTTCTCTTTGGGCTTCTCGGCCTTGCTGCCCTTGGTGGACTGCGCCTGGTTGCTCGGCTGGCCGCGCTCGCTGCCGCCGCCGGCGGCCGTGCGCGCCTCGGCGCTGCGGCCCGAGCCCATCGGGTTGCGGCCGCGGCGCTGCGCCTCGGTCGGGTTCTCGTCCTCGCCCGCCGAAGAGTCCCCGGCGTCCTGCTCGGCGCGCCGCGGCGCCCGCGGCTCGGCCACGGGCGGCTGCTCGTCGGTCGGCGTCGCGGTGTCCTCCAGGTCCTTCGGCTCGTCGGCCGCCGCGACCTGCGCCGCGCGGCCCTCGCCGCCGCCGCCCGCGACC
>JBERSB010000364.1:0-5959 GCA_041236755.1 Luminiphilus sp.
CGGAGGTGGCGCAGCAGCCGCGCTCACGCCGGGAAGATCGCGTGGAGTTCGGCGACGCAGTCTTCCGAGAGCGTCACGTCGAGCGCGCTGAGGTTGTGGTCGAGCTGCGCCGCGTTCTTGGCGCCGATCAGGACCGAAGAGACACCCGCGTTGCGGAGGCAGAAGGCGAGCGCGACCTGCGTGGCGTCGTGGCCGTGCCGGCCGGCGACCTCGACGAGGCGCGCCGCCTTCTCGAGGTGCTCCATGCTCATGTAGTTCTCGACGAACTGCTTGCCGACCTCCTCGGTCGCCCGCGAGCCCTCGGGCAGCGCCGCGCCGGGCGCGTACTTGCCGGTCAGCACGCCCTGCGCCAGCGGCGAGTAGACCAGCTGGCCGAGGCCTTCACGCAGGCTCGTCGGCACGACCGCCGCCTCGATGTCCCGGCGGTAGAGGTTGTAGAGCGGCTGGTTGGTGATCGGCGCGTGCCAGCCTTCGCGCCGGCACAGCGCGACCACCTCGGCGATGCGCTCGGCCGGCCACATGCTCACCCCCCAGTAGAGGATGTGCCCCTGCTGGATCAGGTCGTGCATGGCCATGGCCGTCTCGCGCACGGGCACCTCGGGGTCGAAGCGGTGGCACTGGTAGAGGTCGACGTAGTCGGTGCCCAGACGCGTCAGCGATCCCCTGATCGACTCGTGTATGTGCTTGCGCGACAGCCCGCGGTCGTTGACGTCGTCGCTCATCGGGAAGTAGCACTTGGTCGCCAGCACCAGCCGGTGGCGCGGCAGCTCCGCGATGGCCTTGCCGAGCGCCCGCTCGCCCTCGCCCCGGTTGTAGACATCGGCCGTGTCGAACAGGTTGACGCCACGCTCGAAGGCGTGCGCCACCAGGGTGTTCGAGCCGGCGTCGTCGATCGCGGCGCCCATCGTCAGCCAGGAGCCGAGCCCGATCGCGCTGACCTTGACGCCGGCACCTCCGAGGTAGCGGTATTGCACGGCAGCGTTGTAGCAGCCGCGCACCCGGGCCGCCACAACGGCGCCCGGCGGGCTTCCCCGAGCGCTCCGTTTGCGCGATGCTGCGCGCGTGACCAACAAGCGGATCGCCCTGATCTCGACCGGCGGAACGATCGAGAAGACCTACTGCGAGCTGCACGGCGTGCTCGACAACCAGGAGAGCGTGCTCGACGTGATCCTCGCCGGCCTGCGGCTGCAGGGCGTCGACCTCGTGCGGGTGCCGCTGCTGAACAAGGACAGCCTGCACATGACGCCGCGCGACCACGACCTGATCGCGAACACCGCGCGCTCGATGGCGGAGGCCCACGACGGCGTGGTGATCGTGCACGGCACCGACCGCCTGCAGGTCACGGGCGACCGGCTCTTCGAGCTCGAGCCCGAGCCGCCGTGCCCGATCGTGCTGACCGGGGCGATGCGGCCCTACATGCTGCGCAACACCGACGCGCTGCAGAACCTGACCGAGGCGCTGCTGGCGGTGCACGTGCTCACGCCCGGCGTCTACTGCGTGATGCACAACCAGGCGCTGCGGTTCCCCGGCGTGGTCAAGGACAAGGAGCGCGGCACGTTCGTGCAGCAGGATGTCTGAGCCGCCGCCCGCGCCTGCGACGAACTCCACGGACGCGCCCCCACCGGCGCCCTTCAGCTGGCCCGCGCTGCTGCCCCTCGCGGCCGTCTGGTGCTGTGCCGTTCTGCCCGTCCTGCTCTACCTGATCCACCTGAGCGATCCGGTATTGGCCGTGGAGGTCGCGAACACGCTGTGCTTGTGGACGGGACGCGCGCTGCTGGTCGGCGGCGCCGTCACGCTCGTGGGGCTGCTCGCGTTCCCGCCGTTTCCGGCGTGGGTGCGGCGTGCCGTCGACCGCGTGCGCCGCTCGTGGACCGTCGACCGCGGCCCCATGCTGCAGGCGCTCAAGGACCTCGAGCACTTCGAGACGGCGCAGAAGCACTTCGAGGTGGCGCGGCTGGCGTGGATCCGGACCGACCTGCAGCTCGTCGGCCCGCACGCCGCCCGCGCGGTCGAGCTCGACCCGTCGATGC
This sequence comes from Luminiphilus sp., assembly GCA_041236755.1. Classification (GTDB taxonomy): domain Bacteria; phylum Planctomycetota; class UBA1135; order UBA1135; family UBA2386. The sequence continues at coordinate 2,031 of JBERSB010000364.1, forward strand.
CGCAGGCGCACCACCTGCTCGGACAGTTCCTGCTGCGAGTGGGCGCGCTGCCGCAGGCCTACCAGGCGTTCTCGAACGCCGAGCGGCTCGACCCCGGCCACGCGTTCGGCGAGTCGCTGCTGCTGAGCGCCAGGGCCGCGGCGCTCGCAGGTCGCCTCGACGAGGCCCTCTGCGCATACGAGCAGCACGCCGCGAGCCACGGCGGCGGCCACCGGAGCCACTACTTCTACGGCCAGGCGCTCGCAGCTGCAGGACGCCCCGCCGAGGCGGCGCGCGAGTTCGCGCTCGCGGCCGCCGACCCAGGCCAACGGCTGCCTCCCGAGGAGGCTTGGTACCGCGCGCTGGCGCGCGTCAAGCGGTGGCGCTACCGGGGGCAGGCGTGAAGGATCTGATCGACAAGGCCGACGAGGTCCCGGTCACGCTCGTCGTGCTGATCGCCTACGTGACCCTGGCGTTCTTGACGGGCTTCCCGGAGCCCGACAGCGAGAAGCTCGCGGCCTACGGCTGGATGACCTCGCTCGCCGTCAGCGAAGGCGAGTGGTGGCGGCTCTTCACCAGCTCGTTCCTGCACGGGGGTCTCTTGCACCTCGGCATGAACTCCTGGGCGCTGATCCAGCTCGGGCCGGCCGTCGAGCGTTCGCTCGGCAGCGCGCGCTTCGCCGCGCTCTACCTGATCGCCGAGCTCGCGAGCAGCCTCGCCGTCTGCCTCGTCTACGACCCGCGCATGCCGGTCGTCGGCGGCTCGGGCGCGATCTTCGGCATCCTCGGCGGCATCGTCGCGCTGCAGATGCGGCAGGGGCAGCACGCGCTGTCGTTCCTCGACTTCGAGGGCCCCAGGCGCATGTTGGTCACGATCCTGATCTACCTGCTGCTGGGCGCGTTCATCCCGCTCGTCAGCAACACTGGCCACGTTGGCGGCCTTGTCGGCGGGTTCCTGGCTACGTTCGTGTTCCTGGTCCCGCCGCGGCGGCCGAGCCGCTTGCTCGGCGCGTGGCGCATCGCGATCGTGGCGCTGTTCTGCGGCCTCACGTTCTACGCGGTGCTGCCCGTCACCCGCTGGGACTGGCTCTGGGAGCGCGGCCGGCTGGCGGACCGCGCCGCGCTGCAGGACCGCTACGCCGACGCCGCGCTGAAGTCCTACTTCGGCCGCAACGAGGTCACGCCGATCGACCTCGATCGCTTCACCCGGACCGAGCTCACGCCCGGCACCGAAGGCCGCTAGCGCTGCGCGCGCAGGCGCCGGACCGCGGCGTCCTTGCCGAGCAGCCAGACACAGTCGAAGAACCCGGGCCCCTTGCTGGTGCCGGTCAAGGCTGCGCGCACCGGGTGCACGAACTGGCCGAACTTGATGCCGAGCTCGGCGATCAGCGCGCGCGTGCGCTCCGCGAGCTCGTCGGGCGTCACCACGTCCTCGCGCCGGAGGTCCTGGCCTTCGGGCGTCGGCAGCCGCACCACGTCGTCTGCAGCGCCGCGGTCCGCGCCGAAGCTCGGCGGCAGGGCGAGGCCGTCCAGCAGGTCCGCGTAGGCATGCAGCCACGCGGGCGCGTCGGCGTGCTTTTGGAGGTTCTTCTGCGCGGCCTCGTCCGGCGTCGGGTCTTCGAACAGCCAGCCGAGCTTCTCCGGCAGCTCCGAGAGCAGCTGTACGCGCTCCTGGAACAGCGCGACCGCGTTGCGCAGGAACCCGCGCGCGGCGTCCCACTGCCCGGCAGAGACAAGCTGCCCGGCAGAGACCAGCTGCCCGGCAGAGACAAGCTGCCCGGCAGAGACCAGCGGCTCGACCCAACAGCGGCTCTTGTCCAGGCACTCGTCGGTGCTCCACTGCCGGATGTACTCGCCGCACATCCAGTGCAGCTTGTCGACGTCGAACTTCGCGCCCGCCTTGCCGACGCTGCCGACCCGGAACGCCTCGACCATCTCGTCGCGCGTGAACACGTCGCGGTCGGCCGAGAACCCCCAGCCGAGCAGCGCGATGTAGTTGAACACGGCCTCTGGCGGGTAGCCGAGGTCGCGGTACTCGAGCGTGCTCTTCACGCCGGGATCCCGCTTGCTGAGCTTGCCGCCCTGCTGGTTGAGGATCAGCGGGATGTGCGCGTACTGCGGGCACTCGTGGCCGAGCGCTTCGAACAGCAGCCGCTGCTTGACGCCGTTGAGGAAGTGCTCCTCGCCACGCACCACGTGGGTGATCTTCATGTCGACGTCGTCGACGACGCACGCGAAGTTGTAGAGCGGCACGCCGCCGGGCCGCACCATCACCCAGTCGTCCAGCTGCTTGGTGTTGACCTCGACGTCGCCGCGGATCAGGTCGTGCACCTTGACGACCTGCTCGTCGGGCATCCGAAAGCGCAGGTTCGGCTGGACGCCCTGGGCCTCGTAGTCCGCCCGCTGCGCGTCGGTCAGGTCCCGGCAGTGGCCGTCGTAGCCGAGGAACGCGCTCTTCTGTGCCTTCTGCTCGGCGCGCACCTGCTCGATCCGCTCAGGCGTGCAGTAGCACCGGTAGGCGTGCCCGCTCTCCAGCAGCCGCGCGGCCGCGGCTTCGTAGCGACCCAGCCGCTCCATCTGGAAGTAGGGGCCGTAGTCGCCGCCGCCGCAGGTCCGGTCGCCCGCGTCGAAGGACGGCCCCTCGTCCCAGTCGAGGCCGAGCCAGGCGAGGCCTTCGAGGATGATCCGCAGCGACTCGTCGGTGCTGCGCGCGCGGTCGGTGTCCTCGATCCGGAGCACGAAGGCGCCGCCGAGGCTGCGGGCCAGCGCCCAGTTGTACATGGCCGTGCGGGCGCCGCCGAGGTGCAGGGGGCCGGTCGGCGACGGCGCGAACCGCAGTCTGGGGGTCGGGTGGATCATGTCGCGGCGGGGCAGGATGGCGGATCGGCGCCGCGGATGGAACCTGCGACGCGGGCGTTCGCGCCGTTTTCGCGGGCGCGATCAGAGCCGCATGCCCAAGAGGTCCAGGCCCCACTGTTCGCCGTCGTGCCGCAGCACGGACAACGAGCCGAGCTCGACGCTGAACGCGGTCGCCGGCGCGTGCTCGATCCCCAGGAGGGCACAGATGGTGTGCTTGACCGTGCCGCGGTGCGCGACGAGCAGCACGTCGCCCTGCCACGGCTCGGCCGCGATCGCGTGGGCCGCCTCGGCGATGCGCGCTGCGAACTCTCGGCGCGGCTCGCCGCCGGGGAACGCGTCCCGTGCGCCGGCTTCGTATTCGGACCAGAACGCGGGGAACGCCGCGTCGATCTCCTCTCTGGTCATGCCCTCGGCGTCCCCGAAGCAGATCTCACGCAGCCGGTCGTCTCTGCGCAGCAGCTCCCGGGGCAGCGCCAGGTCTCCGAGGAGCAGCGCAGCCGACTCGGCGGCCCGGCACAGCGGCGAGTGCACCACGTGCTCGAAGCGCACCCCTGCTAACAGCGGCGCCAGGTCACGCACCTGCCGGCGGCCGAGGTCGGAGAGCGGGACGTCGTTGCTGCCGTGGTAGCGGATCGACGACTGGCCCTCGGTCTCACCGTGGCGCACCAGCCAGAGCCGACGCCCGTCCGTCACCACCGAGGCCCCTCGCGCACGGCCTCGTCCCTACTTGACCAGCTGCAGCACGAGCACCGCGCCGATGCCGAGCACGACGAGGCCGATGCCGACGAGCACCGCGCGGTTCCAGCCGGCGTGCTCCTGCACGACGCGCTGCAGCCGGTTGGACTGGTCCTCATGGGTGCGGCGCAGCGACTGCAGGCTCTCGTCGTTGGAGCGCTTGAGCTCCTCGACGGACTGCCGCTGCGAGTCGCTGAGGTTGCGGGCGAGGCCGTCGAACTCCTCGGCGCGTCGCTCGGCCAGCTTCTGCGCGGCCGCGGCCTGCTCGTCGGAGTTGGCCGCCAGCTTGTCCATCGACGTGTGGATCCGGTCCATCGTCAGCTGGAACTCGCGCACCGTCGCGGCCGTGCGCTCGT
>JBERSB010000365.1:0-4617 GCA_041236755.1 Luminiphilus sp.
GCCGCTGATCGAGGCGCTCAAGAGCAGCAACGACCTCGCGGTCCAGAACGCGGCGGCGGCCCTGAACCTGGTCGGTGACGCCCGCGCGCTGCCGATGATGCGGCACCTCGCGGACGACGGCCGGACCAACATCTCGACCATCGCGAAGAAGTTCGTGGGCAAGATGCGGGCCAACGGCGACGCGCTCTCGATGATGCTCGCCCAGTCCGAGGACTACTTGAAGGGCAACGTCCCGGTCGGCGGCTTCAGCGACGTGGTCTGGTCGCTCAAGGACGACGCCCTGGTCGCCACCGACGTGCCGGCCGTGCTCTACCCCGCCGAGCTGGCCAAGTCGGTCGCCTCGGACGCCGTGCGCATCGCGCCGGCCAGCGTCAAGGCCCGCAGCGCGCTCGCTGCCGCCAACCTGGCCGAGGCCAACCTGATCGAGAGCTCGATCGCCGCCGGCGACGAGGCCACCTCGGAGCTGGGCCCGGTCGCGGCCGAGCTCAAGATCGCGGCGATCGCCTCGGGTGTGGACTCGCTCCGCGGCGCGCTCGAAGCCGGCGTGACCAAGGGCATGGCCCCGGTCGCCATCGGCGCCATCGAGGCGCTGGCCGAAGCCGAGGTCATCGACACGATCCAGGAGAGCTCGCTGGTCGCTGCGCTCAGCAGCACCGACAAGCGCGTAAAGTACGCGGCCGCTGAGGCGCTGGTCCGCGCCAGCCGCGGCAGCAACGTCCCGAGCCTCTCGAACGTCGTCGCCGCCCTGGCCGAGGCCGTCACCGAGGAGCGGGTCAACACGATCCACCTCGTCGCGCCGGAAGGCTCGTCGAAGGGCGTCGCCCAGGTCGCCAACGTGCAGCGCGGCAGCCAGTTCGTCACCGACGCCACGGCGGTCGGCAGCATCAACGCGCTGCTGTCGAACCCGAGCGTCGACGTCGTCGTGATCAACGAGATCCTCCCCGACCGCCTGCCCGAGGACGTCATCGGCGTGCTCAAGAAGGACGGCCGCTTCGGCGCCACGAAGTTCGTGATCATCACGAAGGACGAGGACGCCGCCAGCGAGCGCTTCGGTGACGAGGTCGGCTACATCGCCGCCCCGCTGACCGCCGAGAACCTCCAGGAAGCCGTCGCGACGGCCCTCGAGGGCGCCGAGGACGCGGACGGCGCGCGCCGCGAGGACTACGCCAGCAAGGCCAGCGCCGCGCTGCTCAACCTCGCCAGCCGCAAGGCCGACATCGGCGGCGCGGTCCAGAACCTCGCGCTGCAGCTCAACCGCGCGGACAGCGTGTCGGTGCCGGCCGCCCACGCGCTGGGCCTGTCCGGTGGCGAAGCGCCGCTCGGCGCGCTGATGGGCGCGCTCGAGAACGGCAGCGACGACCTCAAGAAGGCGTCGGCCATGGCCATGGGCAACATCCTCGGCCGCATGTCGAGCTGCCCGGACAACGTCGCGCTCGGCCTGATGGCCGCGATGGACGCCGCCACGGACGTCGAGCTCCGCACCGCGATCGCGATGGCGCTCGGCAAGGCCAAGATCACCGACCAGCAGAAGCTGCAGCTGATCGAGAAGCTCGGCCGCATCGCGGCGAGCGAAGGCTAGCGACAGGCCGCGCGCCGCCGACGGTGGCGCGCCGCTGCAGTGCTCGCTACGGGCCGCGGCGCTTCGGCGTCGCGGCCCGTGTCAATTCGTCCGCAGCGGGGGGATGCGGGGGCGATCCGCGCGGCCCGTTCTGCCGGTCAATTCTCGCTGGACGGTGGCCGATAGGGTGGCTAGTCTCCGGCGCCCAAGTCGGCCGATGTAGCTCAGTTGGTAGAGCAATGCTTTCGTAAAGCATAGGTCGTCAGTTCGAGTCTGACCATCGGCTCCAGTTGCCCCCAGAGGCCTGCCAGCGGCCGCCTGCAGCGATGCAACCGGCCGCTGTGCGTTCGGGGGGGGGGTAGGGGCTGCAGTGCGCGCCGCGTGCGACCCGCTGCTGTGTCGACGGGACCGCTGCCTGCGCGAGCTCGTCTCGCGTGTGTCATTTGCGCGGCGGCGCGAGGCTGCTCCTTGGCTGCGCGCCGCTGTGCGTCTAGCTTCGAGCGCGATGTCGACCCCGATCCGCTCCGCCGCGTCCTGTCTGTTGGCGCTGCTCGTCGCCGCCTGCGGCGCTCCGCCTCGACCCTGGCTCCGATACGAGCTGGCCGGCAAGACCGACTTCGGTGCGCTCGGCGCGGGCCGCTACGGCGGCAGCCTGAACGGCGCCGAGGTGTCGGTCTACCTCTACGACCAGGACACGCGCGTGCTGGCGGTCGTGGAGAACCGCACGGACGACTCGATGAAGGTCTCGGTCGGCCCGGACACCGGCAAGCCGGACGCCGTCGTGGGTGAGGTGCTGCTCCGGCAGATCGACGGCCCTGCGGCGGGCGGGCCCGGCATGGCGCCCTACAACCCGTCGAGCCCGGTCGCGCTCGACGGAGGCTGGCGCGCCACGTTCTACGTCGACCGGCCGCTCGGCCGCGAGATCAAGCTCGGGCAGTACTTCGTGCTCGCGACCGAGGTCGAGAACAGCGAAGGCGAGCGCGCCCGCGCGCTGCTGCCGATCGTCGGCAAGCGCGGCGGCGTGCCGCGAGATCGGCAGAGGTAGCCTGGCGTGCTGCTCGCCGGCGACCTGTGGTCGTTGCAGTCGGGCCTGCTGGCGCTCGCGCTGCTCGGCGAAGTGCTGGCCATGGTGTTCGTCTACCGCGTGCTGACGCGCGGTGGCTCCGCCGCGAGCACGCTGCTGTGGATGCTGCTGATCCTGGCAACGCCGTGGTTCGGCCTGCTCGCCTACTACTTGCTGCCGCGGCGCCTGCAGCTGCGTCGGCTGCGCAGGCTCCGAGAGCGCGGCGACCGGCTGCGCGAGGTGCAGGGTGGCGGTGCTGGCGACGCGCCGCAGGCCCCGCGGCCAGGCGACCTGGAGCAGCTGCTGGACCGGCACGGCGGACTCACCGAAGGCAACGACGTGCGCTGGCTGCCGAGCGGCGCGCGCTTCTTCGAGGCGGCGGCCGAGCAGATCCGGCAGGCCACGCGCCACGTGCACTGCGTCGTCTACATCCTGCGGCCGGACGAGACCGGCCGGCGCTTCTTGGAGCTGTTGGCCGACGCAGCAGCGCGCGGCGTACAGGTGCGCCTGTGCTACGACTCCTTCGGCAGCTGGGGGCTCAAGGCCCGCCACCTCCAGGCGCTCCGCGCGGCGGGCGGGCGCGCCGAGGCGTTCCTGCCGCTGTTGTGGAAGCGGCGCCCGTTCACGCTCAACCTGCGCAACCACCGCAAGCTGCTGGTCGTCGACGGCGAGGTGGCCTACGTCGGTGGACGGAACATCGCCGACGAGTACCGGTACGACCGCATCGGCCAGCGGCGGCGGTGGCTCGACGCCATGGTCGAGCTGCGCGGCCCGGTCGTCGACGAGCTGCAGCAGGTCTTCGTGCAGGACTGGTGCACGGCCACCGACGAGGTGCTGGCCGACACCTTCCGCGCAGCGCCCCCGAGCGTCGGCGCCTGCCGGGTGGGGGTCGTCGTCAGCGGTCCGGACCAGGAGCAGCCGGCGCTCTGGTTCGCGCTCGCGCAGGCGGTCACCGAGGCGCGGCAGGAGCTCACGCTGAGCTCGCCGTATCTCGTGCTCCCCGAGACGCTGCTGTTCCTGCTCGGGCTCGCCGCGGCGCGGGGCGTGCGGGTCCGGGTCTACACCAACGGTCGCAGCACCGAGGCCTTCCTGCTCTACCACGCCCAGCGCCAGCGCTACCGCCGCCTGCTCGAGGCGGGCGTCGAGCTCTACGAGACCGGCGAGGCCTACAACCACGCCAAGCTGCTGGTCGTCGACGGGCGCACCGTGGTCGTCGGCAGCGCCAACATGGACCTGCGCAGCGCGCACCTCAACTTCGAGATCGCGACGGTCGCGCTGGACGCGCCAGGACTCGCCGAGGACGTCTGCGCGACGCTCGAGGAGCGAGGTGCGGAATGCGTGAGGGTGCGGCCCGAGGACCTGCCGCGGCTGCCGCTCGCGCGGCTGCTCGACGGGGTCTGCGGCCTGTTCGCGCCGCTCCTGTAGCGTCCCGCTGGGGCGGCCAGCTGGCCGCGACCGCGGCGCTCAGCCCCGCACGATCTCCCAGATGTCGGCGCCGAGGTGGTCCCAGGGCAGCCGGCCCTCGTCGCAGTGCTCGTCGACGGAGAACTCGACGTCGACCATGTAGATGATGCGTCCGACCTGCCGGCCGATGTTGCGGGCGCCGTGCGCGACGCCGGGCGGGATGCGCACCAGGCGGCTCCTGCCGTCGCCGAGCACGAAGCGCATCGTCGCTCCCTCGGACGGGGAGCCTGCGCGGCAGTCGTGCAGGACCATCAGGAGCTTGTCGGACGGCGGCACGTACCAGACGTCCGTCTGGCGGTGGTGGAGGTGGAACGCCTTGCAGGCGCCCGGCTCCATCTCGGAGTAGTTGAACTGCTTGACCTCGAAGCCGGGCAGCTGCTGGTGCGCGCCCGCGGTGAGCCGGCCCAGCTCCGTGATGGCGCCGCCGTCGTCGTTGAACCGCTTCAGCTCGACGAGCTGCACGCCGTCGATCCGGGGTGCGGGGCTGTAGTCCTGGACGAAGAAAGACGCGCGCGCCTTGGCGTTGATCTTC
>JBERSB010000366.1:0-2616 GCA_041236755.1 Luminiphilus sp.
GATCGCAAGATGGCGTCGTGACCGCCCCCGACCCATCGCGCAGCGCGTGGCTCCGTGAAGCCGCGCCGCTGGGCTCGGACGAACCCTCCGAGCAGGCGACCGTCGCGATCGGGGGCGCAGGCATCGCCGGGGTCTCGACCGCGCTGCACCTCGCGCGCGCCGGCGTCGACGTGGTGGTGCTCGAGGCCGCGGAGGTCGCATCCCGGGCCTCGGGACGCAACGACGGCCAGCTGCTGCTCGGCCTGGGCGAGCACTACAACCGCATCCACGGCCAGTTCGGCGCCGAGCGCGCGCCGCTGCTCTGGGACTTCCTGCAGCAGAACCACGACGCGATGCTCCACGAGCTCCGCGACGGCGGCGTCGCCTGCGACCTCGCGGGCGCGGGCGGGCTCCGGCTCGCCGAGACGGAGCACGAGCAGGCAGAGCTGCGGCAGGCAGCGGCCCTGCTGCGCGCAGAGGGACGGCATCACGAGCTGCTCGAAGCGGGCGACGTGGCCGCGCGTCTGCCGCTGGCCGAGGGATTCCACGGCGGCCTGTTCCTGCAGGAGGAGGCGATCGTGCAGCCAGCGGCGATGGTGCGCGGGCTGGCGGCGCGCGCGCGCGAGGCGGGCGCGCGCATCGCGCCGCACTGCCCGGTGCGCGCGATCCGCGGCGAGGCGGGCGACTTCTCCGTCGAGCTCGACGACGGCCGCGCGGTCCACGCCCAGGCCGTCGTGCACTGCACCGCCGCCCTCGGGCGCGAGCTCGACCGCAGCGGCCTGCTGGCGCGCGCGGTGTTCGCCTACCGCGGCCAGATCGTCGCGACCGACCCGCTCCCCGACGAGCTCGCCACGCAGTTCCCGGCGTGCGCCATGTCCAGCAACTTCTGCTACGAGTACTTCCGCATGCACCAGCGCCGCTTCGTGCTCGGCGGCATGCGCTGGTCGGTGCCGGGAGAGGAGGTCCACGTGACCGACGACGGCGCGCACAACGCGGACGTGCGCGACAACCTGCTGGCGTACGCCCACCGCCACTTCCCTGCGCTGCAGGACGTGCCGTTCCCCCACGACTGGACCGGGGTCATGGCCGGCACGCCCGACGGCCTGCCGCTGTGCGGGGCGCTGCCGGGCCAGCCGGGAGAGTTCTGCCTGCTGGGCTTCAACGGCTACGGGCTCTCGTTCGCGTTCCTGGCGGGCAGGTGCCTGGGCGAGATGATCGTCGACGGACACAGCGAGCACGCAGCGCTGCCGATGTTCGCGCCGCGGCGGTTCGCAGCGCAGGCGCGCTGAATCACAGCCGGCCTCGCGGTGCCGTTCGGGCTCGCGTCCGCCCGTCGGGGAGGCGAAGATCGCGCGGCATGGCGCTAGGAGACCTCGACCTGTTCGTCTTCGACCTCGCCGGCACCACGGTGAAGGACGACGACTGCGTCCTGCGCGCGTTCGAGGGCGCCGCCCGCGACGCGGGCCTGCAGACCGAGCGCGAGTGGCTCCGCGCGCGCATGGGCTGGTCGAAGACAGCGGGCTTCGGCCAGCTCCTGGAGCGTCACGACCGCGACGCCGGCTCGGCGCCCGCGCTGGTCCGGGCGTTCGAAGAACACCTCGTGCGCATCTACGACCACGCGCCGATCACGCCGACCGAAGGCGCCGAAGGCGCGATCCTGGCGCTCGAGGACGCCGGCGTGCGCGTCGCGTTCTCCACGGGGTTCCCGCGCGCGATCTGCGACCGCATCCTCGCGGCCACCGGCTGGGCGGACCGGATCTCCGTCGCGTCGGACGAGGTGCCGCGCGGTCGGCCCGCGCCCGACCTGATCCACGAAGCGATGCGCCGCGCGTCGGTCCCAGACGCCGGCCGCGTCGGCGCTGCGGGCGACACGCCCTCCGACCTCGAGGCCGCGCTGCGCGCCGGCTGCAAGGTCGCGGCCGGGCTCGGCTGCGGCACGCACGCGCTCGCCGAGCTCGCACGCCACCGCCACACCCACCTCGCAGACGGACCGATGGAGCTCGTCGCGCAGCTGCGGGACAGCGAGTCGTGACCGGCGCGCACGAACGGTTCGACCTGGTCGTCGTCGGCGGCGGCGTCGTCGGCCTCGCGCACGCCGTGGCGGCGCTCGCGCGCGGCATGACGGTCGCGCTGGTCGAGCGCGACGGCGTCTGCCGCGCGGCGTCGATCCGCAACTTCGGCATGCTGTGGCCGATCGGCCAGCCGCCCGGCCCGGACGAGGCCCGGGCGCTGCGGTCGCTCGAGATCTGGTCGCAGCTCGCGCCGCGCGCGGGCTTCACGCTCGATCCGTGCGGCTCGCTCCACCTGATCCACCACGAGGACGAAGTGCGCGTCGTGCACGAGTACCTCGAGCGGGCCGACCCGGCGCTCGGCCGGCGCTGGCTCGAGCCCGGCGAGGCGCTGCAGCGCGCCCCCGGCGCCGCCGACGCCGACCTGCTCGGCGCGCTCTGGAGCCCGACCGAGGGCTGCGTCGACCCGCGCGAAGCAATCCTGCGCATCAGCGAATGGCTCGACAGCCAGCCGGGCGCCACCCGCCGCGCGGGCGCAGCGGCGCGCGTCGAACCGGACCTGGTCCCCCTCGCCGACGGCGCGCAGCTGCGCGCGCGCCGGGTCGTCGTCTGCCCCGGCGCCGACCAG
>JBERSB010000367.1:0-4429 GCA_041236755.1 Luminiphilus sp.
CGCCGCTGCCGCGCTCGAAGGTGCGCTGAAGGATCCGGTCCGCGCCGGTCACCTGCACGAACTCGACGTTGACCCCGCCCGGGAACTCGGGGTGCGCCTGAATCGCCGCGCCGACCTCGTGCACCGGCGCCGCGTCGACGTCGTCGACGAACGTCACCGCGTGCGGGTTGCCTGCGTCGCCCAGGACGAACTCCAGCCTGCGCCCCGCCACGTCGACGAAGCGAGGCGAGGCGACCTGCACCTCGCCCATCGCAGCTCTCACCAAGTCTGTCTCGAGCAGCTCGACCTCGCGAGGCCCTGCGTCGGTCTGCACGACGAACTGGGCGGTCTCCGCGTAGCCGTGCGCGGCGGCGAAGCGCGCGAAGCAGCGGAGCCCGTTGCCGCACATGGCGCCCCGCGAGCCGTCGGCGTTCCACATCGACATCCGCAGCGCGCCGTCGGGTTCTCTGGTCAGCAGGATCAGGCCGTCGGCGCCGACGCCGAAGTGGCGATCCGACCAGCGCCGCGCGAGCGCGCCGGCCTGCGAGATCGGGAACACGTGGGCCGCGCCGTCGACCAAGAGGTAGTCGTTGCCGCACCCCTCCATCTTGCTGAAGGTGACCCTGGTGACCGGCGCACCCATCAGCGCAGCTCGTAGCGGTCGTACTTGCTCGGCACGTGCACCTCTCCGAAGCCGACGTTGCGCAAGCGCTGCGCGAACGCTTCGGCGGGGTCGTCCTCGCCGTGCACGACGAACACCTGCTTGCAGCGCTCCTGCAGCGGGCGGGCCGCGGCGACCAGCTCCCGCCAGTCCGCGTGCGCCGACAGGCCCTGGATCGACCGCACCCGGCACTTCACCGCGTGTTGCTGGCCGAAGATCCGCACCGGTGACTCGCCTTCGAGCAGCCTGCGGCCGAGCGTTCTGTGGGCCTGGTAACCGACGATCAGCAGGCAGTCCTGCGGCCTGCTGATCGTGCGCTCGAGGTGGTGCAGCACGCGCCCCGACTCGACCATGCCCGACGCGCTGATGATCACGCCTTCCTTGAGTTGGTTGAGCGACTTGCTCTGTTCGACGCTGTCGACGTAGGTCACGCCCTCGAAGAACAGCGGGTCGTGCCCGGACTTCATCAGCGCGACGGTCTCGTCGTCGAAGAGGTCCGGGTGCTTGCCCATGATGCGCGTCGCGCGGCGGCTCATCGGCGAGTCGACGTAGATCGGCAGCCGCGGCAGCCGGCCGTCGCGCATCAGCTGGCCGAGGAACAACACCACCGACTGCGTCCTGCCGACCGAGAACGCGGGGATCAGCACCCGGCCGCCGTCGTGCTGCTCCTCTGTGATGACGCGCGCCAGCTCGTCGATCATGTCCGGCTGCAGGTCGTGGACGCGGTCGCCGTAGGTGGACTCGGTGATGAGCGCGTCGCACTCGGGCAGCGGCTCCGGGTCGCGCAGGATCGGCAGGTTCTTGCGGCCGTGGTCCCCGGTGAACACCACGCGCCGCTGCTTCTCGCCGCTGTCGACGTCGAGGACCACGATGGCCGAGCCGAGGATGTGGCCGGCGTCGAGGAAGTGGACCCGCACCTCGGGCAGGGCCTCGAACTCCTGGTGGTAGGGCCTCGCCTGGACGAGCCGCAGCGTCTTCTCGACGTCGGCCTGGTCGTAGAGCGGCTCGACGTCGTGACCCCGCTTGCGTAGGTGCCGCGCGTCCTGCGCCTGGATGTGCGCCGAGTCGAGCAGCATCATCGCGAGCATGTCGGCGGTCGCCTCGGTGCAGAAGATCGGCCCTGAGTAGCCGTCCTTGACGAGGCGCGGCAGCGCGCCGCAGTGGTCGATGTGCGCGTGCGAGAGGACCAGCGCGTCGACCTCGCCGCCGGCGATCGGGAGGTTTCGGTTGGCCTTGTCGGCGACCTTGCGCGGCCCCTGCACGAGACCGCAGTCGAGCAGCAGGCGCTTGGTGTTGACCTGTAACAGGTGCTTGGTGCCGGTCACGTGACGCGCCGCACCGAGGAACTGCAGCGCAATCGTCATCGCTACGTGCGCACGCGCACCGTCCGGGACGTCATGGTCAGCGGCAGCAGCAGCGGCTGCAGCATCAGGTCCACCAAGCTGTAGCTGGTCTCGATCGTGTAGCCGGTGAGCCCGTCCGCCATGCGCTGGGCGCTGACGTCATTGGTCGCGAACAGCCCGAACAGGACGTAGTACTGGCGGTCGAACTGTTCGCCTGTGCCCGTGGCGCCCATGCCGACCGAGTGCCGGTGGTGGGCGCAACCGGACGCGAACAGCAGCGTCAGGCAAACGGCGGCGAGGAGACGCGCGCGCAGCGGCGGAGGGGTGTGCACGCCGAGCGTTTTACCCCGAAGGCGGCTCGTCTTCCCGATTGATCGGCGGGGCGCTCGCCGCTTCTTCTGCCGCGCGCCGCAGCGCCTCCTCGCGCGCCGCCGCAGCCCGCGCCTCGAAGTCGGCCCGCTGCGCCATCCGCCGCGCGGCGCGCTCCTCGGACTTGAGCCGCCGCATCAGCGCCAGCACCAGCACAGGCAGCGCGAACACCAGCAGCAGGCTGAACCAGTGCGTCAGCATCGAGCGCCACGGCGCGCCCGATCCGTGCACGAGGTAGTCCCGCCAGGCGATGTCGAGGTCCAGGCTCGACCTGCCCGTCTGCGCGACCAGCGCGCGGCCGAACGAGGTCGTCGCGTCGGTGTAGCGCGCGACGCGGAGCAGCGCGTCGAGCCCGTACTCGCGCGCGAGCCACGCGACGTAGGAGTAGCTCTGACCGTAGGCCGTTCGCAGCTGCACCGTGTTGTCGGGGAACCGGGGCTGCAGGCGGTCGATGGTGCGCAGGCTGCCGCCCGTGACGCGCCAGACGAGGTCCTCCTCGCTGGCGCCGAGGTAGGTGTCGCCGGCGAGCAGCTGCGCGAGCCCCTCGTGGAACCACCTCGGGATACGCCCGCCGTTCTCCCCACAGTACTGGTCCAAGAGCTCGTGCACGAGCTCGTGACGAACGACGCCTACGAGCGAGGTGTTCGTGCGCGCCATCACGTCGAGCACGAGGTGGAGCTGGTGCCTGCCGAGGAGCGCGAAGCCCGGCGCGTCCTCGTGCGCGCCCGCAGCGAGTGCTTCGGGCATCTCTTCGCGCAACGCGTGCACGTGCACGAAGAAGCGCGCCGGCTCGAGGCCGTCGAAGACGCCCAGCAGGTCTGCGAGCTCTACGGCGACGACCTCTTCGGTGCGGCGCACGATCTCGGCGTCGACGTCTCCGACCCCGGCTACGACGCGCGCGACGTCCACGCGCGGGCGCGCGCTCCGAGTGGGCTCGCCACATCCCGCCGCAGACACGACGAGAAACGCGAGCAGCAGGGAGATCCGGGGCAGGAACACGGCTTGTCGGCGTCTTAGTCTCTGCGTTCCGTCCCACAAAGACCTCACCTACCGCCGGAGATCTCCGTGAAAGCGTCCCTGTTGTTCCTATCCGTTCCCGTCGCCGCCGCCCTCGCGCTGGCACCGCCGCGCTCCGCACCTCAGGACCCGCAAGACCCCAAGGCCGAGAACATCGTCGTCATTCCGATCGCCTCGCTGCAGTACGTGGACATGCAGGGCAAGGTGACGACCGTGCCTGCGACCAACGTCGTCGAGGTCCGCGTGTTCGACGACCACGCCGAGAGCGTCCGCCTCGAGCTGCTCTACGACAACGGCGACTACTCGCTCATCGACGCCCAGTCGATGCACCTGCTGCGCAAGAACGGCACCACGCGCGACGTCCGGCTGGTGCGCACGCAGCGCGAGATGATGCGGTTCCCGCGGCTCCCGTAACGGGTTTCGCCGGTGGCAAGGGCCCGACCTGTCGGTCAGTCGGGCAGCTTTATCCACGGCGGTCTGCGAGCCGAAGATTCGAGAGCACGGCCTGCGTCTTCGAGACGCGGTCCGGCGCTACGCCGTCGACGGTGACGTCGCGGTGGTATCGAGTCCGAACGAGCTGCGCAGCAAGACCATGACCGACGAGATCCAAGACGAGCCCGCCCAGGAAGACGACGTCGCGCAGGGCCCGGTCACCACCCAGCAGCAGTCCGCGGCCGCGGACTCGCAGGAAGCCGAAGCCGGCCACGTCCTGGACCTGCCCGACATCGAGGTCGTCGACGAGTTCTCGGAGCAGGAGACGCCCACGGCAGAGCAGCCCGCAGCCGAGGCCGCGACCAAGGAGGGCGTCGGCGTCGGCGCGGACGAGCGCGCCGAGCTGCTCGCGCACGAGCCGCCGAGCGACGAGGAGGATGCCGCCGATGGCGACGCGCCGGTCGACGCCGAAGCGCGCGCGGAAGCGCCCGTCGAAGCCGCAGCGTTCGACGCGACCGAGGCAGACGAGGGCGAGACGACCGAGCAGGAAGACGCGCCCGACGCAGCGGCGCCCGAGGCTGAGGCAGAAGCCGTCGCGCCTCTGCCAGACGCTGAGGAGGCCACGGGG
>JBERSB010000368.1:0-6121 GCA_041236755.1 Luminiphilus sp.
GCTGGCCCAAGGTGCGCGGCCGCGCCTGTGAGGTCGACTGCGCGATCGCAGGCCGCGACCCGGTCCGCGTCTCCTCGCGCCGGCGCGCGGTCCTCGTCGACCTCGACGATCATCGCGGCCAGCAAGCACAGCGCGTCGGTGACGGCGCGCTCGCCGGCGTGGTCGAACCGCTTGTTGTCGCACGGATGGTTGACGACGCCGCGACCCCTGACCCACATCGTGGTCGAGCCGCCTCCGTCGAGGTTCATCGCCTCTTCGCACCCGAGCCACCGCATGACGTGCGCGAGCTCCAGCAGCGTCATGCCCGAAGCCTTCTCGGTCCGACCGTCCACGGTGACGAACACGACGCCGCCGCCCTTCTTCGTCCCGACGGCGGTGCGCGGGTGGCGGATGTCGGCCTCACCCCACCCCTGCTTCTCGACCGGCTTGCCCTTGCGCACGACGAGCGGGTAGCTGCCGCGCGCGTGCTCCATGCCGTTCCAGCCGCCGACGCCCCGGTCCTCGAGGTGCACGCGCTCGCGCCGGTCGATGCCGACGCCGGCGGTCACCTTGGTGCTCTGCTCGTGGCGGAGCTCGCCGTCGACGATCAGCAGGCCGACAGGGACCTCCTCCTTGACCTTGAAGAAGCCGCCGTGGACGGCCGCCAGCGCGCCGCGCTGCGCGGCCAGCCGCGAGGTCAGGGTGCAGCCCGGCTCCGGCGCGCAGGCCAGCCGCAGCCGACGGTCTTCGCCGGTCTTGTCGACCGTCAGCACGCACAGGCTCTGTGGGGCCCCGTAGAGCTCTGGCAGCCAGGCGCGGCGCAGGGTGACGCCGTCGCCGACAACCTCCTCCTGCCACGAGGCATCCGCCAGCGCGCGGTCGACCGATCGCTCGTCGAGCGACTGCGCCGCGAGGGACGCTCCGAGACAGAGGGCGGACACCACAGCGCCGAGGCGACGGCGGCAGGGCGCGAACAGGACGGCGGCGGCCGTCGGCTCTCGGCGCACAGCGAGCATCGCGGCCGAGCATACCGGCGGGAGCGCCTGGGGCTCAGCGCGGATCTTCGCGCCGCTTGCGCTGCAGCCTACGGATCCAGGCGACCGGCGCCGCGAGCGCCGCCGTGGCTGCGCCCGCCAGCATCATCCGCTCGGAGACCCGGAGCGCCGCGTCGTCGTCGCGCAGCTGCTCGGGCGTCGGATCCGGATACGGCACACCCGCAAACAGCACCCCATAGCCGAAGTCGATCGCTGCTGTCGCGATCCCGACCGAGAGCAGCGCCAGGAAGGTGAAGCGGGGAACCACAACATCGCACAGCCTCGCTGCAGCGGGCGGCCCGACCGCCGCCCGCGGCGCGAACCCGCGGCTCCGCCGCAGCGAAAGCACCGCTGTGCCTCCACACCTCGGGCGATCGAGGACCTCGGGCGATCGAGGACCTCCGCCGAGTTCCGTAGCGGCTCGATCCACGTAGCGGCCACGCTGCTGGACGCACCGCTGCCACGGGCGCCTCGCGCCCGTCCGCGGCGTGCAGGCCCAGTCCTCGCGACTGCAGCAGAGGGCCGACAGGACGCAAATCCGACCGGACCGGCTCGCGCGATGCGACAAGCGTGGGTATCCTGTTCGCCCCAGCTACATCAGCTATCCATTTCCATCGGGCGAACGAGGCGCCCACCCAGCCGGGCGATCTGCGCCCGGAGCACCACATATGAGTCGACATCGCAAGGGCAGCGGCGGCGGAGATCCCGGCTCCGTCAAGGAAGAGGCGATCGAAGTCGAAGGCGAGGTCGTGCAGGCGCTCGGCGCCGGCCGCTACCGCATCCGCATCGACGGCTCCGAGCACGAGCCGATCTGCAAGACCGGCGGCAAGATGGGCAAGTTCCGCATCCGGATCACCACCGGTGACCGCGTGCGCGTCGAGCTCTCGCCCTACGACCTGACGCGCGGCCGGATCACCTACCGGTTGGGTTGATCGCCCTCGCGGCGGATCCCCGCTGGAGCGGACCACGGCTCGGTCCGACCCGCTCCGACGCTCGCTGTCGCGCGCAGTGAACCAAGACCGGCAGGGGACCAAGACCGAGCGCCCCACATAGACGGCGCCTGCTGCGGCTGCCTGTGCGGCTGCCGGCCGGATTCAGCCGGACAGCGCGGGGATCAGGAAGATCGCTGCTACGTAGCCTGTGTGCGAGCAGCCGAGCGTCAGCATGACGGCGTCCGTCCGACCGAACCGCTTGCGGTCGAAGTCGAGCGCCGCGGTCGCGAGACAGACCAGCGCGACGGCCGCGAAGCACATGTGCGCGAAGAGGAAGAGCATGCCCTCTGCGTAGCGGCCGGGCGCGTCGCTCCACGCGAAGATCCATCGGCCGTAGGCGACAGTCGCCCATCCCGCGACCGACGCAGCGCACGTCGCGGCGAGCCAGGTCGTCCACCAGCGCACGCGACCCTCCGCGGCCGCGGGCGCGGGCGGTCGGCGGCGCGCGGGCTGGCCCATCGCTCCAGCCTAGCCGTTCACTTTGCCCTGTAAAGCTCCGGGCCTGCGCGAGCCGGCCCGGGCCAGCAGGGCGCACCCCGTCCACGTCACCGCTCCAGCTACGTAGGTGGCGACGATCGGCAGATACGTCGGCTGGTAGGCGAGCTCGCCGTAGCTCTCCGGGTAGGACGAGGGCGGCCCGACGAGCCTCCAGGCGAGCGCGGCGCCGACCGCGAGCGCCGCGGTCGCGACGAGGCGGCGCTTGGAGGGTGCGATCCAGAACGGCACCGCGACGAACACGCCCGCGGCGAGCGCGCCGATGAGCGGCTCGCCCCATACGCCGAGCACGCTGCCCAGCACCGACCCTACGACGCCGGCCGCGACGAACGCGGTCGCGGTCGCCGGCACCAGGACCGGCCAACGCAGCGCGGGGCTCATACCGCCAGGATACCACTGCGCAGCCGCGCCCCCCACGCGACCGAGGCCCACGTCAGCATGGCGGGACCGCAGAGCGCGGCCGCCTCACCGCCGGAAGCAGGCGTGCAGGACGACCCCGAACGCGACCGCCGCGGCGAGCAGGCCCATCGCTTGCTCGTGGAGGAAGGCGAACCAGACGCCTGCGATCCCGGTCACGAAGCAGCAGATCACAGCGAGGCCGGGGACCGCGCTGGGCGCGGACTGAGAGTCGTCGTTCTTCGTCATGGTAGCTTCTGTGCGATGGACCGCGCAGCCGGCAGCAAGGCCCGCATCGAGACCCTACAGACCGCCCCACCTGCAGGGCAACGCACCCGCTCGGTTCGGCCGGGCCGAGGCCCTGCTCCACCAGCTCAGGGAGTCACCGTCCAGGCGATCCCGTTGGAGGCCACCACGCCGAGCGCGTTGGCAGAAGGCGCGAGGCTGAACGCCTGGGCGAAGACCTGCACGCCGTTCGCCGAAGCGGGCAGCGGCGTCGCGGTCCAGGTCAAGCCGAGGAACGGGTTGGGCGACGGCGCCGTCGGGAGCCCGAAGACCTCCGCGGACTGCAGCAGCTGGCAACCCGGCATCCCGACGCCGGAGAGGTAGAACGGCAAAGCAGTGCCTCCGGACGTGGTCCTGCTGAGGCCGAGCGCCACCACCGCGAAACCCGTGTGCATGACGCGCGCGCTCAGCGGCACGCCGATGCCCTGCGCCGACGTCGGCGCGAAGTGGACCGCCGGGATGCTGCAGGTCGCGCCGTAGGTGCTCGCCGTCGGCCAGTTGCGGTAGAGGCTGATCTTGTCGTCCTGCGCTGAGGCGGTCAGCACGTCGACGGCGCCGTCGCCGTCCACGTCGGCCGCGTCGATCGCGATCCCGCCGAGGATGGACTGCGAGTTGCTGATCTCGATCGGGTGGAGCGCGAACGTGCCGCCCGCGTTCTCGATCCAGCTGACCTGGTTCCACGGAGCAGACCCGATCACGAATACGTCGAGGTCCCCGTCGCCGTCCGCGTCGGCGACGGCGAGGTCGCGCGGCCCGCCGATGTCCCCGCCCGCGACGTTCTGACGCGGCGCGAAGGTCCCGTTGCCGAGACCCTTGTTCCAGCCGGTCTGATGCGGCGTATCCGAGGAGATCGAGAAGACGTCCGCGACCCCGTCGCCATCGAAGTCGCCAGCACCGACGCCCCGGAACGGAGTGAAGTCGCCGGCGAGCGTCTGCACCCCGCCGAAGCTCCAGGCGCCGAGGTTCTCGACCCACGCGACCTGGCCGAAGCCGCAGAACAGCACGTCCAGGTCGCCGTCCCCGTCAAGGTCGGCAACGTCGAGCCCGATCGGAAAGGACAGCCCCGTGGCCAGCGACTGCTGCGGACCGAACGTGAGCCCGCCGAGAGTCTCGTAGCGGACGACGCTGGTGAACCCGACCGCGACCACGTCGAGGTCCGCGTCGCCGTCCAGGTCCGCGAGACAGAGCTTGTTGGCACCGACGGTCTGCGCCGCCAATGGCGTCGGCGCCGCGAACGCGCCGCCACCCTGGCTGTTCAGCAACTGGATGCCGCTGCCGGCCCCGACGAGCACGTCGACGTCACCGTCGCCGTCGAGGTCCGCGGCAGCGAGCGTGCTCGGCTGCGCGATGGTCGTGGTGATCACCTGTTGCGCACCGAACGCGGCACCGCCGAGGTTTCGGCACCACGCGACCTTGTCGTCCCACTGCGACGCAGCCAGCACGTCGAGCAGGCCGTCGCCGTCGAGGTCGACCGCGACCACTGCAGCGGGTCGATCGAAGAGGCCCGGCAAGACCTGCTGCGCCTGGAAGCCGCCGCCTTGCGCGGTGACGCCGGAAGCGACCAGCAGCGAGCAGGGGCAGGTGACGGTGAGCGAACGGAGCAACGACATGCGTGAAGAGGACATCAGAAGCGACAGGCCGCACGGGCCATGAGCGGACGGCGATGCGGCGGGAGCGCGCCACCTGCCAGGACGCCGCGTGATAGCGCTGCTGCGCGATCTCGTAACGAGTCTAACGGAGAACCTGCCCTCCTGGGCCGGCGCCACCGCGGCGCGCCGTCCTCGGCGTCCGCGAGCGCTGGCGTGTGCTCGGCTCCTCCCGCGGCCCGACCGCCGCGCTACCAGCGCCCGGTGTTCTCCATCGACGCCCAGGGCTCGGCCGGCTCCAGGGGGTCACCGCGCTGCAGCAGCTCGATCGAGATGTTGTCGGGCGACCGCACGAACGCCATCCGGCCGTCACGCGGCGGCCGGCTGATCGTCACGCCGGCGTCCATCAGCCGCTGGCACGCGGCGTAGATGTCGTCGACCTGGTACGCCAGGTGGCCGAAGTTCCTGCCCTCGCCGTAGTCCTCGGGGTCCCAGTTGTAGGTCAGCTCGACCTGCGCGTCGTCGTCGCCGGGAGCCGCCAGGAACACGAGGGTGAAGCGGCCCTTCTCGCTGTCCTTGCGCCGAAGCTCCTCGAGGCCGAGGTGATCGCAGTAGAACGCGAGCGACTCGTCGAGGTCGGTGACGCGGACCATGGTGTGCAGGTACTTCATCTTGTCGGAGGATGCGCGGCGACGGGGCCGATCGGAGGTGCGTGTGGCGCCGCACCCTACCACCACCGGGGCCGCGACCTGCACGCTCCCTTAGCCCGCTTTGGAGCAGGCCCGTGCGTAGCGCTCAGCGCGGCGCGCCGTCGAGACCGAAGGCCACGAACGGCATCGCGAGCAGGAGCACCTGGATCAGGAACCAACGCCTGCCCGCGCGGAGCGAGAGGATCAGCCCACCAAGGGCCGCGACGCACCAGACCGGCGCGACGAAGAACACCAGGTGCCCGAAGTCCAACCCGAACCGGCCCGGCCGGTCGAACCCGATGTCCACGAACACGACGACGAGCGCTGCGAGGATTTGCGCGCCGTAGGCGACGCGCAGCAGGGCGCTAGCACGCGCGCTCACCGGTGACGGCTGGCTGGGCTTGGACGTCATGCGAGCGCTCAAGGGCACCAACCGCCGCGCGCCACGCGACCTACGCGCTCGCCGCCGGCTCCAGGTCCGCGCGCTTCTCCTGCAGCGCTGCGACGACCAGCTCGTGCATGCCCTCGGGGCCCTTCGCGTCGAAGTGCTGGAACAGCTCTCGGCGCATGCGCGGCTCCCAGAACTTCTTGATGTGGCCGGCGGTGCCGGCGACGGCCTCTTGCCGGTCCGGCTCGCTCTGGAAGTAGGCGGCGATCTGGTTCGC
>JBERSB010000369.1:0-2047 GCA_041236755.1 Luminiphilus sp.
GGACGATCTCGTCGACGGTCGTTTCTTAGTTGGTGCCGTAGACCAGGGTCTTGATGCCCAGCGCCTTCTCCATGCCGCTCCAGAGGTTCGTGCCGCCGAGCGGCCGGAGCTTGTCGACGAAGCGCGCGAACCGCTGCCTGTTTCGCTTGTTGGCGACGACCAGCTCCTTGCTCCACGCTTCGGCCTCGTCGTCGCCGTTGAAGGTGACGAGGGTGAACATCGCGTTCGGCGCGAGGTCGTCGATGGCCTTGAGCAGCTCGCGCTTCGCGTAGTCGAGCCGCCGCGTTCGCGCGCCGCCGTCGTCCATCGGCCACTCCATGCTCCCTGAGAGGTCGAGGATGAACACGACCCTCGTGCCCTCGACCGGGATGCCGACGAACCCCTGCGCAGAGGTGCCCGACTTAGGCGCGGTCTGCTCAGCTCGCTGAGGCGCTACGGCGAGCTTGTCCTGCTCGCGCTCCCACAGCGCTCGCCAGTCCTGTGGCTTGTCCGCCGAGAACACCGCGCCGGTCATGCTGACCAGCAGCTCGTGCACCTGGAACTTCAGCAGGTTCGAAAGCCGGCCGTGCTCGACGTCTTCTGGGTGGTCGCGGAAGCGCTCGAGCACGCCGATCAGGGCGGGCACGGTCTCTACCGACCGGAAGTCGTCGAGCAGGCGCACCAGCACGACGTCGGCCCGCCAGGTCGTGCGTCCGAGCGCGGAGATGGCGGCCCGCACCGCGCGCCCGGCGGTCTTGGGCGGCGGCAGCGGCTTGTCCTCGTCCGAGGAGCCTTCGCCGTCGCTCTTGAGCTTCGCGCGCTCCCGGCGGTCCTCCTGCTCGGAGACGTGCTCGGCATAGAGGCGCCGCAGCCCCTTGGCGGCGGTCACCAGCACGGCGTCGTCCTGGTCCTCTTCGAGCGCACGGATCATCGCGCCCTGCGCAGGGACGTCCCCGATTGCTTCGAGCGCCTGGACGGCGTGCAGCCGCACGACGACGTCGTCGGCAGCGAGGGCGCCTTCGAGCACCGGCACGCACGCCGGATCGCCCACGTGGCTGAGCGCCAGCAGCGAACCGGCGCGCAGCGCGGTCGCGCCGCGGCGGTCTCGCCACTCGCCGCGCGCCCCGGCCGTCAGCGCGGCTCGCGCGTCCTTGCTCCGCAGCTTCGCGGCGGCCTCGAGCGCGGCGTCGCGCACGAGGTAGGGCGCCATGGCGTAGGAGTACTTGCCTTTGTCCTCGAGCCCGACAGCGGCGACTTCGGCGATCGCGCGCGCGGCCTGGGCGTCGTTCTGCGCCGCGATCGCCGCGAGGATCGCCTCGAGATCGCCCGCCCAGGTCGCGTCGCCGAGGGCCGAAGGCTCGCGGACGTCGTACTTCTCCGCGACCGAGCGCTTGCCGAGCGGCTCCTTGCTGCGCACGTCGATCTTGCCGCGACGGTACAGCTTGAGCCACGCGTCGAGCGCCTTGTAGGGGCGCGGATCGCCCAGCCCTGCCGATGCGCGCGGGACTGCCGCTTGATGCGGACGCTCCTCTGGCGCAGCGACGGTGCAGAGCAGCGAGGCGGTCAGGAGCGCGAGCATCTCGGTGGGCGGGCTCGGTTGCGGAGCCAGCCGCGACTCTAGCCCATCGGTGCCCGCGCGTGACGCGGCTCAGCGCCCTTCGCGCACTTCGATCTGGAACCGCACCTGCCCCTGGGTGCCGGCACCCTGGCCGCCGAAACCCTGCGCGCCGAACATCCGCAGCAGGGTTCCCTGGCGGACGACTTCGCTGCGCGGCGCGACCCAGCTGGGGCCGCACTCGGTCTGGATCGGCGTGAAGCGCGGCTGCAGCGCGGAGAGCTCACTCTCGAGGTCGCGGATGTCGGTCAGCACGAAGAACAGCTTCGGGAAGACCTCGGGGCGCCGCGTGTTGAGCTCCTTGAGCTCGAGCAGCTCGCGCTGCGGATCACGCGTCAGCGTCCGGCCGATGTGCTCGCGCACGTGCGCGAGGCGCGGCCGCGACAGCGCCGGACCGAAGTAGGTGTCGACGGTCTCGAGCGAGCCCTCGGTGATCTCCGGGACGCGCTCGAG
>JBERSB010000370.1:0-3470 GCA_041236755.1 Luminiphilus sp.
CGCCGGCGCGGACGGCGGGCTGACCGCGGAGCTTGCGCGGCCCTCGCCGAGCGGCGATCCGTTCAGCCTCTTGTTCGGCGACTGCTACGCGCTCGTGCCGCCCGAGACCGCGCGCGACGAGGTCGACGCGGTCGACCTCTCGGGCGGCGCCGCCGGCGTCGAGCTGCCGTGACCAGCGGGCCGGGCCTCGTCGCCGCGCTCCTCGGCGGCTTGCTCCTGGGTCTGGCGACGCCGCCTGCGCCCTTGCCCCTCACGGAGTGGCTGGTCGTGCCGGCGCTCGCCGTGTGGTTCGCGCTCGCGACCGGCGGCCGACGGCCGCTGCTCAGCAGCTACCTCTACGGCTGCGTGCACATGGCGTGGTTCTCCTGGTCGGTGCGGCACGTGCTGCTACCGGCCTACCTCGCCATCGTCTTGGTCGGCGGCCTCTACTACCTGCTCGCGACCGCGTGCGTGCGGGGGGCGCCCAGGCGCTGGGCGCCGCTGTCGTTCGCGGTCGCCGTCGCAGGCAGCTTCTGGCTGCGCGCGATGATGCCCGAGATCCACTATCCGCACGGCCAGCCGTGCCACTGCCTCTACGAGTGGCCGGCGCTCATGCGCACGGTCGCGGTCGGCGGCGAGCCGCTGCTCAACGCCCTGCTCGCGCTGTGCGGCGCGACGGCCCACGGGGTCTGGTCGAGCTGGCGCGTCGCGGTGCCCGCGTGGCGGGTGGCGACGCGCGTCTGTGTTGCGTCGTGGCTGCTGCTCGGCTGCGCGGCTGCTGCGGGCTTCGTCGTCTCCGCGCTGGCGGCGCGTCCGTCGTTGCCCGCAGAAGACGTAGAGCCGATCCGGGTCACCGCCATCGAGCCGGGCTACCACCCCGACGAGATGTTCGCGCTGCCGCGGCAGGCGTGGGGCCGCTGGTACGAACAGACGCTGCGCGAGCGGCTGCTCGCGCCGACCCGCGCACCGCTCGCGGCGTCACCGCCGCCCGACCTCGTGCTCTGGCCGGAGAGCAGCCTCGCCGACCGTCTCTCCGTAGCGGCGATGGACGCGGGCGACGCGCAGCTGCTCGCCGGGCGTCTGCCGGCTGCGGACGCGCGGCTGCTCGTCGGCGCCACGGCGCTCGCGGCGGACCAGCGCTCGACGCCTGCTGCGGTGCTCCTCGACCTGCCGAGCGGCGACGTGGTCGGCTACCAGCTGAAGCAACAGCTGGTGCCCGGGGGCGAGTTCCTGCCGCTGTTGGGCGTGCTGCCCGACGGCCTCACGGCGTCGCTGCGGGACGCGTTCCAAGCGGCGCTGGGCAGCTTGCCCGACTGCGCGCCCGGCGGGGTCCGCCCGCCGCTGCGCACGGCCGCGGGCGTGTCGTTCGGGGCGCTGCTCTGCTACGACAACGCGTTCCCCGGCCCCGCCGCGGCCCAGGTCGCGCAGGGCGCCGAGCTGCTGGTCGTGCTGTCGAACGAGGCCTGGTACCGCGGCGGGGCCGAGCTGGACCAGCTCGTCGCCATGACGGTGGTGCGCGCCTGCGAGAACGCCGTGCCGATCGTGCGCTGCACCCAGGACGGCCGCTCGGTCGCCGTCCGCGCTTCGGGGGAGCTGGCGTCTGGGCTGGCCGTGGCGCCCGCGCCGCGCTCGGAGAGCAGAAATCTGCAGGTTTCGCTCGATCGTGGCGCAGGCAAGCTTCCGCCCTTGGCATGGTTGCGTCAGCTCTGCGGCCCGCTCTCGGCGTTCCTGACGGCGCTGGGGGCCGCACACGCGGCGCTTTGGCGGGTTAGACTCCGAACAACCCGAACGGCATCTGCCGCCCGGTCGTGATCTGGCCCTTCCAGAGAGCGCTGAGGTGGTTCTTGACGGTGCCGGGCATGGAGTTAGGATTCCGCGGCCCCCAAGGCCCCTCTCGCTCTGGGATGCGGCATCCTCCAGCCTGGTCGTCCGGCCAAGACTGTGGTGTCGATTCGGCCATCGTTTGTCTTTCTGTTTGGCGTCTTTTCATCCCCTCTGGTTACCGACCTGCGCGCTGATCTCTCCCGACAGCTACGCGCAGAACGCAAGTTAGGAGCCATCTGGTCATCATGAGTCCCATCGGTCGCGTATTCATCGTCCTCAACCTCTTCCTCGCCGGCGGCTTCGCCGTCATGGCCGGGCAGCTGTTGAACAAGCAAGCCAACTACAAGCAGCAGCTCGCCACCGCTCAAGAAGAGCACCAGGCTGCCGCTACCAAGCTCCAGGCGCAGATCGAAGATCTGAAGACAGAGCGCGGTAATGCCGAGAACGCCAAGACGTCCTTCGAGACGCAGCTGGCGGCGGCGAACAACTCCATCGGTCAGCTGCAGGACGACAACAAGCGTCTCAGCGCCCTGACCAGCTCGCAGGCTGCCGACCTCAAGAAGGCCGTCTCCCTGCAGGAGTCCGCGAACACGCAGGCCAAGGCGGCGTTCGACCAAGCTCAGTCGGCCTACCAGGCGTCGATCGACGCGCAGAAGGTCCGCGACGACGCCGTTCGTTCGAAGGACTCGGCCGAGGCAGAGAACCGCAACCTCAAGAACGACATCGTTGCGCTCAACGAGACGATCGACGGCAAGAACCAGATGATCGCCACGCTCGAGCGGGACAACAGCGAGAAGGACCTCCTGATCGCCGCCGCCAAGGTCCGTGGCTTCTCGGAAGCGATGGCCGCGCCGACGCTCGCCGGCACCGTCACCAACGCTTCGGGCCGCCTGTGCACGATCTCGATCGCGGACAACCCCGGCAACGTGGACATCCAGGATCAGATCAACCGCCGTCCCTTCAGCTTCGCGATCTACGACGCCAACGGCTACAAGGCCGAGGCCATGGCCACGAAGTACGAGGCCAGCGCCAACGCGGTGCTCTGCACCGTCCGCGTCAAGAACGGCAGCGCCCAGATCCGCACGGGTGACAAGGCGTCGACCCAGCCGTAAGGCCGTCGACGTCCTCTCCAACGCACCCAGGCATCCAGCATCAAGGAGCTGAACCATGGCCCGTAAGAACAACAACCGACGCCCCGCGAAGGCGGCGCCCGTCGCCGAGGTCGAAGCCATCGACAAGCCCGGCATGGGCATCGACGAAGGCATCGTGCTCTTCACCTTCTTCGTCCTGGCCTGCGCGCTGACCTGCGTGATCATGGCCGGCAAGGTCTACCAGTAGACGATCTGTGACGAGTTGATCGACGACTAGACGATCTGCGACGCGGAAGACGCCGTCGGTGAGGAGGCTCATCCGGCGGCACCCGCTCGGAACGAGCGGCCCGACACCAACCAGAAGGCAACCCGGCGAGCCCGGTTCGCGCACCGCGCGGGCCGGGCTTCGCTGGTTTTTGGCGCGCTTTGGCCTCGTCGCACAGCAGCGCGGCTGCGCCGCGGCGCGCGCGCGCCTCGACGGCGCACGCGAGGCGCGCAGCGCGCGTCTGCCGGCCACCAACGAGTTGTGGCCAGGCGGCGAAAGCAACCACAAGAATCCGTTGCGACCGGAGGACT
>JBERSB010000371.1:0-2239 GCA_041236755.1 Luminiphilus sp.
CTCGCTCGAGCCGGGCGCGCGCGCGGAGCTCGGCGCCGAGTGGCACTCCTACTGGCGCTGACGAGCGGCGGGAGAGAACGGGCGGAACCTCCGCGCCGCCGGCGCGTAGCCGTCGCGGCCGCGCCACCCGAAGAGGGCGGCCGGCGACCTCGCTTCCGCTGGCCCCGACCCTGCCGCTCCGATGCACGCTTTTCCCTCACAACCCTTTACGTCCGCCGCCCTCCTGGGGCGCGGCTTCGCGGCCGTGCGTGCCTGCCTGGGCGCGCCGCTCGGGGTCTCCAGCCATGACGACTGCCTGCGCCTGGCCTACCTCGGCGAGGACGGCAACCTCGTCGACGTGGCGGTCGAGCTGACGCGAGGCGTCGTCAGCAGCGTGCGCCCGGGGCTGCGCAAGACCCCGCCGGTCTATGAGGAGCCGCTGGTCGGCCAATCGACGAGCCGCGCGCTCGCGCAGCTCGGCCCGCCGCTGCGGACCGTCGTCGCCGGCGCGGGCGAGCAGCTCGAGTTCCACGACCGCATCGTGACCGCGTGCGCCGGCGTCGTCGTCTGCGTGGTGCCGGTGCTGCCGTCGGCGCCCGCGCCTACGGCGCGAGCATCAGCGTGACGGTGACCAGGTAGATCGCAGCGCCGGTCAGGTCGGCGATCGCCGTGACCGCGGGCGTGCTGATCATCGCGGGGTCGCCGCGCAGCTGCTTGACCACGATCGGCGTGCAGGCGCCGAGCAGCGCTGCGGACAGCACGTGGCCGACCATCGCGGCGCCGATGGCGACCGCGATCGTCGTGGCGGCCTCGAACGCGATCGGCTCGCTCTTGATGCCGTTGACGAGGTAGGTGTCGATCGCGGCGATCACGCCCAGCAGCAGCGCGATCGTCCCGGCCACGCGCAGCTCCTTGTAGAGCACGCGGGTGATCGAGTTCTTCTCGACGTCGCCGATGGTCAGCGCGCGGATGACCAGCGCGCTCGCCTGCGTGCCGACCATGCCGCCGGTCGCCATGACCATCGGCAGCATGCCGATCAACAGCCCGGTGAGGTGCTGCTCGAACGAGCCGATCACCGCCGACGTCGTCACCCAGAACAGCGCCAGCAGGCAGATCACCGGGGCCCGGCGCCGCACCTGCCGCAGCACGGGCTCGTCCATGTAGTCGTAGTCGCCGTGCTCGACGCCGTGGCCGGTGATGCCGGCCATCTTCTCGAAGTCCTCCTGGGCCTCCTCTTCGACGATGTCGACGGCGTCGTCGTGCGTGACGATGCCGACGAGGTTGCCGTCGGAGTCGACGACCGGCAGCGCGATCAGGTCGTAGTCGCGGATCAGACGCGCGGCCTCTTCCTGGTCGGCGTCCGCCTGGACCGAGACCAGGTCGGTCTTCATCACGTCCTCGATCCGCGCGTCGGGGTCGGCGAGGATCAGGTCACGCAGCGACACGAAGCCGGTCAGGTGGCCGGCGCGGTCGAGCACGTAGCTGTAGTAGATGGTCTCCTTGCTCGGCGCCTGCTGGCGCAGTGCCTGGATCGCGTTGCGCGCCGTCGCCGACGGGCTCAGCACGGCGTACTCGGTGCTGAGGATCGCGCCGACCTGGTCCTCGGCGAACGTGTCCCGGCGCAGCAGGTCCTCGCGCGCGGTCGCCGACAGCAGCGGGATCAGGCGGCGCCGCACCGGGTCGTCGAGCCGGTCGAGGAACTCGGCCCTGTCCGCGGACAGCATGCCCTGCAACACGTGCTGTACGCGCTCGCGGCCCGCACCGTCGACGTAGGCCTCCTGGACCTCGGCGTCGAAGTAGCCGAACACGTCGCGCTCGAAGTCCCCGGGCATGTGCGCGAGCACGGCGGCGACCTCGTCGACCTCGAGACCCTCGAGGATCGTTGCTGCGTCGCTCGGATGCATGTCCTGCAGCACGCCTACGAGGTCCTCGTGCCGCCCCTCGGCGAGCAGCTCCCGGATCTCAGGTGTCAGCAGGTGGAAACGCATGCGGGGGCCTCGCGGAGTGCGGGCCGCACAGTAGCGACGGGCGCGCCCGGATGCACCGCCGGTCGAGGTTTGCCCGCCCGCGCAGGGGCGCGCGCTCGTCGTGGGTGCCTGCCTCCGCACCGAGGGCGCGAGTCCGAAGCCGCCGCGATCGTGGGGGAGACCAGCTCTCCGAGGGAGGAAAACTGGTCGGGGCGAGAGGATTCGAACCTCCGACCTTTGCGGCCCGAACGCAACGCTCTACCCAGCTGAGCCACGCCCCGACCGTCGATCCG
>JBERSB010000372.1:0-2256 GCA_041236755.1 Luminiphilus sp.
GCCGACTCCGGCGCCGAGGGTGCCGGCGCGCCCGCCACGTCCGAGGGTGGCGAACAGACGCGCTCCGACGCGGCCCCTGCGACGACGGGGCGCGGGCGCGCTCCGAAGGCGCGCGCGCAGGCGTCGCGCACGAAGGGGCGGCCCGAGCCGCGCCGCGGCGGCAGAGACTCGCAGCACTCGGCGATGCTCGCGGTGCGCGCGCTGTCCGAGATGGCGCAGGCCTTGCTCAAGGTCGAAGGCGTCGATCCGCTCGCGATGCCGCGCTACCTCGAGCTCAACCTGCGCGTCCCGATGGACAAGGGCAACGACGTCCGGCACGCCGCGGGCACGGCCGTCGAGCAGATCCTGCAGCGCGTGCGGGAGGTGCGCGAGCACGAGCAGGCGCTGCGTCCGGGCGCCGTCTACAGCTACTTCGCGGACAGCTCCCACGCCGACGGGTGTCGGCCGACCGAGCCGCGCGCCGTGTTCGACGGCTACTCGTCCACCGGCAAGCCGACGTTCGCCGACTTCGTCACGCTCGCGATCGAGCGCAAGGACCCGCAGGTCGAGCGCATGCTCGCCGGCGAGGAGATCGTGCTCACGCACGTCACGATGGGGCGCGTGCTCCGCACCCAGCAGCTCGCCGAGTTCGGCGGCCAGTCGCCGGTCTTCCGCATCCTGGGCCAGGTCAACGCCGGCCTGTTCCGCACGCTGAGTGACGGCGGCCGCTGCGCGTTCAGCTTCCAGTTGCTGCGCGGCCAGACGCTGGAGGGGCGCGTGCGGCTGCGCCTGCACTGCGTGGGGGCCGTGGACCCGATGGACCTAGCCGACCCGGCGCTGATGCAGATCCTCAGTCGCTTCCAGCGCAAGCTGGACGGCGAGGCGCTGCGCCTCGAGGGCAAGCTCAAGAACGGCGAGGTCGACGAGGAGGAGTTCGTGCTGCCGCTGCTGCAGGACTTCGCCAAGCAGCTGCAGGGCCGCACCCGCAGCGCCGGCCGCCGCACCCAGCACGGCCTCGAGCGCAGCGAGCAGGGGCAGCGACCGACGTCGCGCGCCTACCCGGACGCGGGCGAGGCCAGCGACAACGCGATCCTCTGGGACATCGACCAGAGCACGGTCGTCGTGCTCGGGCCCAAGGGGCGCGTGCACGTGTTCACGCCTGACGGCCGCCACGTGACCTCGGTCGCGATGCAGCGCGCGGCGATCGACCGGCGGCGGCAGCAAGGTCGCTGGCGGCTCGCCGAGCCGGAGGAGCGCGGCGAGTTCCGGATCTGCATCAAGCAGCTCGTCGCCGCGGGCGAGGACAAGCCCCAGCCCGACGAAGATCTGCCGGGGGTGGAGCCGTGAGCGAGGCGGGCGTGCCGCGCATCGGCGTGGTCACCATCAGCGACCGCGCGAGCGAGGGCGTCTACGAGGACCAGTCGGGGCCGGCGATCGAGGCCGCGCTGCGCGACTACCTCGCGACCGAGTGCGCGTTCGACAAGCGCGTCATCGCGGACGAGCGCGACGGCATCGGCGCGACCCTGCGGGAGCTCGCCGAGGCCGGCTGCTGCTTGATCTGCACGACCGGCGGGACCGGCCCGTCGCCGCGCGACGTGACGCCCGAGGCGATCCGCGACGTCTGCCACAAGGAGCTGCCCGGCTTCGGGGAGAAGATGCGGCAGGCGTCGCTCGACGTGGGCGTGCCGACCGCGATCCTCTCGCGCCAGACCGCCGCGATCTTAGGCCGCGCGCTGGTGGTGACGCTGCCCGGCAAGCCCGGTTCGATCCGGGTCTGTCTGGACGCGGTGTTCCCGGCGATCCCGTACTGCATCGACCTGATCGGCGGCCCGCGGCTCGAGGGCGACCCCGCCGTGGTCGAGGTGTTCCGCCCGAAGGGCAAGTGAGACGCCGTCCCGGATGCGGGCGGAGGAGCTGCGTGCTGCGATGACCGAGAAGCTGACCAAGGATGAGTTCGTCGAGCTGCTGCGGCCGTTGGCCGAGGCGCTCCGAGGGCTGGACGTCGACGCGCCCGACGCAGGCCCGAGGGCCGACGCGATCGCCGCGTTCGACGGCGAGCAGATCGCAGCGATCCGCGCTGCCGCGACCGCGCACCTGGACTCCGACTGGCTGCTGCCCCAGGAGGCCGGCGGCGTGCGCTTCGGGCGCGTCGCCAAGGACCTCGCGGGCTTCAGCGTCGACTGCGTCTGGATGAACGCGCCCGGTCCGCGCCACCGCCACCCCAACGGCGAGATCGACCTCTGCTTCGCGACTGCGGGGGCCGCAGATCGGAAGAGC
>JBERSB010000373.1:0-4246 GCA_041236755.1 Luminiphilus sp.
CGTGCTCGGCTGGCCGCGCGTGTTCTCCAACCCGCGGGCTGTCCAGGGCGACCCGTTCGACGTGCTGTGCGTGGCCTTCCCCACCGAGGACGAGCAAGGTGCTGTGATGCGCCCCCACACGGCGAGGTTGGCGTTCGCCGGCTGGTACAGCGCGGGCCTGCGCATGTTCGACGAGACGACCGTGCTGGTGCCGATCGAGACCCTGCGCACGATGCTCGGCCACGACGCCTACGACCCCAACAGCGTCGACCTCGTCACGGACGTGGCGGTCGTGCCCGTGCGCGGGCTCAGCGCCGAAGCGCTCCGCGCGCTCCAGCAGCGGCTCCAGCGCGCCGTGCAGCCGCTGCTGCCGGCCGGCAGTCCGCCGTGCGCGGTGCTCGACTGGCGCCAGCAGAACGAGACCTTCTTGTCCGCAGTCGCGCAGGAGCAGGCGATGATGGAGATCGTGCTGTTCGTCGTGATGCTCGTGTCCGCGTTCGTGATCTACACGACGCTGCACATGATGGTCACGCAGAAGGTCAAGGACATCGGCATCCTCGCCGCGGTCGGCGGCGCGCCCGGCGGCATCGGCGGCGTGTTCCTGATCGGCGGCGTCGTCGTCGGCGTGCTGGGTACGCTGCTCGGCGTCGCGGCCGGGCTCTTGTCCGCGATCTGGCTCAACCCGGTCAACGACTGGCTCTACGCCGAGTTCGGGGTCGAGCTGTTCCCGCGCGGCCTGTTCGACCTCGACGAGGTGCCGTGCCACCTCGAGCCGTCGTGGGTCGTGACCGTCGCCGTCGGCGCCGTTGTGCTGGCCGTGGTCGTCGCCTTCGTGCCGGCGCGCAAGGCCGCCCGCCTCAACCCCGTGACCGCCCTCTCGTTCGAATGAACCCCGTCCTGCAAGCCCGCGCCGTCCAGAAGAGCTACCTGATCGGCAAGCGCGAGATCCCGGTGCTGCGTGGCGTCGACCTGGCGCTGCAGCCCGGCGAGAAGGTCGCGCTGCTCGGCGCGTCGGGTGCCGGCAAGTCGACGTTGCTGCACCTGCTCGGCCTGCTCGACACACCGACGTCGGGCGAGATCCTCTACGACGGCGAGGTCGTGCAGAACCTCACGGTCGCCGAGCGGGCGCGGCTGCGGCACCGGCACGTCGGCTTCGTCTTCCAGTTCTACCACCTGATCCCCGAGCTGACGGCGCTGCAGAACGTCGTGCGCGCGAAGATGATGGGCACCTCGGTGTTCGGCTACTGGGGCGCGCGCAAGCGGTGCCGCAACGCCGCCGCCGAGATGCTCTCCAAGGTCGGCCTCGCCGACCGCCTGCACCACCGCCCGTCCGAGCTCTCGGGCGGCGAGCGCCAGCGCGTCGCGATCGCGCGCGCGCTGCTGGCCGAGCCGCGCGTCGTGCTCGCCGACGAGCCGACCGGCAACCTCGACTCGCAGACCGCCGCAGGCGTGGTCGAGCTGATGTTCTCGATCCAGCAAGAGCGCGGCCTGGCGTTCCTGCTCGTGACGCACGACGAGGGGCTCGCGCGGCGCTGCGACCGCGTGGTCCGGATGAAAGACGGCGCCGTCGTCACCGAGGAGCAGGTCGGCTGATGTACCGCCTGTTCCTGGCGATCCGCTACCTGCTGACCCGGCCGGTGAACCTGCTCGGCATGGGCGGCATCCTGATCAGCGTGTGGGCGCTGGTCGTGGTCGTCTCGCTGTTCAGCGGGTTCCTGCAGGTCGTCGAGGAGCACGTGAAGTCGGCGAGCTCCGACATCGTCGTCAGCGACCTGCCCGACTGGATCGAGTGGCCGGAGCTGCAGGCGGCGCTCGAGGACGATCCCAACGTCGCCGCCACCGCGCCCCGCTGCCTGCACTACGGCATGTTGAACCCGCCCGGCAAGCGGCCGCCCCCGGCACCGCTGCCCGGCAAGAGCGCGCTGCACGGCGGCGACCAGCCGTTTCTGTTCGTCTACGGCGTCGACCCCGCGCGGGAAGCCGCGGTCACGCGCTTCGGATCGTGGCTGCGCGCCGACGAGATCCCGAAGAGCCTGCGGGTCGCCGACCCCGAGGCGCCGCTGGCACCAGTCGACGGCGTGCCCACCGTGCTGATCGGCGCCGAGCGCATGCAGCGCGAGGGCATCGCCGTCGGCGACGCGCTGCGCCTCACCACCGCGAGGATGGCCGCCGGCGCCGACGGCAAGGTGCGCCCCGTCAAGATCGAGCTCGACCTCCGCGTCGCGGGCGCGTACCAGACCGAGCACGGCGGCTTCGACGGCAACAACGTCTTCGTCGCGATCGACACGCTGCGCGGCCAGCTGTTCCCCGACAAGGAGCAGCGCGTTCAGGAGGTCGCCGTCCGCGCCCGCGACCCCTCGCAGCTCGACGCCACCGCCGACCGCCTCTCCCGCGTCGTGCGGCGCGCGTCCGAGCAGGACTCGGTGGGCTTCGGCCGCGTCGAGACCTGGGAGCAGAAGAACGGGCAGTTCCTCGCCAACGTCGCCCACCAGCGGGGCCTGATGAAGATCGTGCTGATCGTCATCATGGTCGTCGCCGCCTTCCTGATGCTCGCGACGCTCTCGATGATGGTCACCGAGAAGACCTCGGACATCGGCATCCTCACGGCGATGGGCGGCACGCCGGGCGGCGTCACGACGGTGTTCTTGTCGTGCGGGCTCGTGATCACCGCGTCCGGCGTCGTGCTGGGGCTGGTCACGGGCGTGCTGACCAGCGTCTACCTCGAGGAGATCCGCCAGCTCGTGCTCTGGGCGAGCGGCGTCGACCTCTTCCCGCTGGACGTCTACAACCTGACGCGCGTCCCCTGCCGCATCGAGCTGACGTGGCTCGCGCAGGTCACCGGCATGGCGCTGGTCACCGGCGTCGTGGTCTCTGCGCTGCCAGCACTACGGGCCGCGCGCCACGACCCGCTGATCTCCCTGCGAGGGGTATGATCCGGACCCTCGCCATGCCGCGACCCCGTCCACGCACCGCCGCCGCCGTCGTCGCGCTCCTGCTCGCGGGCTGCGTCAGCAACGCGGCGCGGGACGACCGCGGCCCGCTGCGCGGCGCGCGCCGGCTGCTCGCGCTCGACTCCACTTCGCGAGACGGCAGCCCCCGCGCAGCCTCGCTGAAGAAGCTCCCGCGTGCCCTGGAGGAAGAGCTGGGGCGCCCGACCGCGTGGTTCGACGGGCCGGTGCGACCCACCCGCGCAGCCCAGCGCGCCCGCAGCGCGGTCGACCAGCTGGCCTTGGGCGCGCGCTCCGAGCTGATGCGCCGGCCGCACGCGCCGACCAAGCTCTTGCCGGACGCCCAAGAAATCGAGCGCGACCTCGCTGACGACCTCGAGTTGGGGCTGCGCGTCCTCGGCCCGGGCGACCGCCCGCTCGGCGAGATCAGCGACCCCGTCCACCGCACCGACCACCGCGATCAACGCCCCGAGCTGACGCTGTGGCAGCGCCTGCGGCGCAGGCTGGGGTTCTGAGGGGCTGGGCGTGAGCACCTCGTCGGCGGAGGACGGACCGTGAGGCGCTGGCCGTGAACCTGCTGCTGCTCGAGCCCGACGAGGTCGACGCCGAGGGTCGCTGCGCGCTGACGGGCCGCCGGGCGCGCCACCTCCAGGACGTTCTGGGCGCAGGCGTCGGCACGTCGCTGCGCGCGGGACTGCTGGGCGGCGGCGTCGGTGAAGCGGTGGTCGAGGAAGTCGGCCCCGGGCGCGCGGTGGTGCGCGCGCGCTTCGGCCCAGCACCATCTGCTTCGGGCGACGCGCTGCTGCTCGCCGTTTCACGACCCAAGGTGCTGCAGCGCATGCTCGCGCACGCGGCCGCGCTCGGGTTCTCACGAATCGTGCTGTTCCGATCCTGGCGCGTCGACAAGAGCTGGATGCAGAGCCGCGCCATGACCGCGTCGAGCCAGCGCGAGCAGCTGGTCTCCGGGCTCGAGCAGGCGGGCCGCACGCTGCTGCCCGAGGTGCTCCGCTTCGACCTGTTCAGGCCAATGGTCGAGGACCAGCTGCCCGCGCTCGAGCTGCCGCGTCGCAGGTTCGTCGCCCACCCGCGCACCGAGCGGTCGACGCACGCGCTGCAAGACGCGCCGGGGCCGTTCTGCGTCGCGCTCGGGCCCGAGGGAGGCTTCACGGACTACGAGGTCGAGAAGCTCGCGAGCGCGGGCATCGATCCGGTGACCATGGGGCCGCAGGCACTGCGCACGGAGACGGCGCTCGCAGCCCTCTGGGGCCAGCTGGACCTCCTGCTGCGACGCGCCCAGGGGTGACGCTCAGCGCCCGCTG
>JBERSB010000374.1:0-6763 GCA_041236755.1 Luminiphilus sp.
AGGCGGATCGCGGTCACGACGTGCAGCACGAACACCGCCAACAGCCCGATGCGCGCGACCCACAGCAGCGGGCCGAGGTCGTGCAGCCACTTGGCATAACCGTTGATCTTGTCGGGTCCCTGCAGGAGCTGCAGGTTGCCGAGCAGGTGCATGACGACGAAGCCGAACAGCATCAGCCCGGTGACCGCCATGGTCACCTTGCCGCCGATCGACGAGCGCCAGAAGGAAGACAGCCAGGTCATGGGTGCAGAGACGATCCGCAAGCCGAGGGTCGATTGCAACCGTGGGCAGGCGCCCTAGGCGTCGTCGCTGCGCAGCGGCGTCTTGCCCATGGACACCAGCCCGCGGAGGGCGTCGGCCGCGCGGAGGTCCAGCTTCTTGATGCGACCTGGGGGCAGCAGCAGCAAGCGCCCGTTGGTCGGATTTGGCGAGCTGGGCACGAACACGAGCGCGTGCTCCGTGCCATCGGGGCCTTCGGCCGCGCCCGTAACGAGCCCCAGCTCGAAGCCGTCGTGCACGGGCACCGCGACGACCGCCTCGAAGAACCGGTCGCGCTCCGTGTCGTAGCCGAGCACCTCCTTGAGCGACTGGTAGAGCGAGCCGAGCAGCGGCAGGCGCTCGAGCAATTTGTCCGCGGACCGCCAGAGCCACCGTCCGAAGATCGTCGTCACGAACAGCCCGACGACGTAGATCACCAGCAGCGCGAGCACGATCCCGAGCCCGGGGAAGTACCAGGCGACGTCGTCCTTCCAGGACTCGGTCAGGATCTTCTCGAGATACGCGACGCCGAGCACCGTCCCGCCGATCGGCAGGAGGGCGACGACCCCGCCGACTAGGCACCTCGTCACGTGGCGCGTCGGAGAGCTCATCTCCGGATCATACGTTCCGCGTGCGCCGATACGCGCGCCGATACGCCGCGGAGGCCACCGACAGGATCCCGCGCTTGGCGGTCGCGTGGCAGAACCAGCCGTTGCCGCAGCCGATGTCGAGCAAGGTCGTGACCTCGGCCCGTTGCCGGTCGAGGATGCGCAGCAGCTTCTCCACCCGCGGCGCGATGATCCGGTCCGCGAGGTGCGGCACGAAGCGCCAGTCGTGCGGGCGCGCGTTTCAGGCTGTCGATCTGCTCCTCCTGCAGATCCCAGAACTGCCCCTCCGTCTCGAGCAGCTTCTCTGGATCGGGCGGCGTGTCCGCGTGCCCGTGCGAATGGTCGTGGTGGCTCACCACGAGGTGGCTGCGGCTGTGCGCCGCTGCGAGCGCAGCTCGCTCCCCGCGCCAATCAACCGGAGCGCCGCGCGACGCCGCGGCAGGCGGTGCGCGACGCCAGCTCCAGCAGCCGCGCGTGCACCGCGTCGATCGTCGCGGGCAGGGTCGAGGTGCCCGCCGTCAGGCCGACCGTCGCGCGTCCCTCGAGCCAGCCCTCGTCGAGCTGCGCGGCGTTCTCGACGTGCAGCGCCGGCACGCCGCGGGCCTCCGCGCGCGCGACGAGCTGCCGCGTGTTGTTGGAGTCGCGGCCGCCGACGACGACCAGGGCGTCGACCGCCGGCAGCAGGGCCTCGAGCGCAGCGCCCCGCGCCTTGGTCGGGTTGCAGACGGTGTCGACGAGCCGGACGTCAGCGCGCGGGTTGCCGCGGCGGATCGCCGCGACCAGCCGGTCGACCCGCTCGGCCGCGGTCGTCGTCTGGCACACGACGCCCAGCCGCGCGTCGGGCCAGGCGCGCACGTCACCCTCCGAGCCGACTACGATCGCGTCCTCGAGGTCCTCGACGATGCCCCGCACCTCGACGTGCTCGGCGCGCCCGAGCACGACCACGCGGCGCCCCTCGGCCTGGAGCTGCCGGGCCGCGTCGTGCGCCTTCTGCACGAGCGGGCACGTGGTGTCGATGAGCCGCTTGCCGGCGCCCCGCAGGCGCGCGCGCTCCCGGTCGCTGACGCCGTGCGCGGTGATCAGCACAGCCTCGGTGTCCGGCACGCCGCGCGACGCCTCCGAGGACTGGTGGAACCCGCGCCGATCGAGCATGCGCAGCACCTCGGGGTTGTGGACCAGCTCGCCGTGCACCGTCACCGCGCGCGGGTCCTCGACGCTGTCCATCACGTCGAGCGCGTCCCGCACGCCGAAGCACATCCCCATCGCGTCTGCCCTGCGGATCCTCATACGTCCAACCATCGACTTTGCATTGTAAACCCCTTGAACAAGCAATGCAAAGCCCCCGCACTGAGGCTGCGACTTACGGCTCGACGCGTCAGGCCCAGCGGCACTGCGCTCGGCCGGGACATGGCCTCCGCCAGCCCGGGAGCGCGACGCCACCCGGCTCAGGCGAAGAAGTCGTTGCCCTTGTCGTCGACCACCATGAACGCGGGGAAGTCCTCGACCTCGATCTTCCAGACCGCCTCCATCCCGGCGTCCTCGTAGTCGAGCACATCGACCTTCTTGATCGAGTCCTGCGCGAGGATCGCGGCCGGGCCGCCGATCGAGCCCAGGTAGAAGCCGCCGTGCTCCCGGCAGGCGTCGGTGACCGCGCGGCTGCGGTTGCCCTTGGCGAGCATCACGAAGCTGCCGCCGTGCTGCTGGAACAGGTCGACGTAGGCGTCCATGCGCCCGGCTGTGGTCGGCCCGAAGGACCCGGACGCCATGCCGGCCGGGCGCTTGGCGGGGCCCGCGTAGTAGACGACGTGGTCCTGCAGGTACTGCGGCATGCCCTCGCCGCGGTCGAGGCGCTGCTTGATGCGGGCGTGCGCGATGTCGCGCGCGACCACCATCGGGCCGTTGAGCACGAAGCGGGTCTTGATCGGGTGCTTGCTCAGCTCGGCCCGGATCTCGGCCATCGGTCGGTTGAGGTCGATCGTCACGACCTCGCCCTCGAGGCTGCCGGCGTCGACGTCGGGGAGGAAGCGCGCCGGGTTGGTCTCCAGCTGCTCGACGAACGCGCCTTCACGCGTGATCTTCGCATTGACCTGGCGATCCGCGCTGCACGAGACGCCGATGCCGACCGGGCACGAGGCGCCGTGGCGCGGCAGGCGCACGACGCGCACGTCGTGGCAGAAGTACTTGCCGCCGAACTGCGCGCCGATGCCGTTCTTCCTGGTGAGTTCCAGGATCTGCTCCTCGAGCTTCAGGTCGCGGAAGGCGCGGCCGCGCTCGTTGCCGCTGGTCGGGAGCGCGTCGAGGTAGCGCGCGCTCGCCAGCTTGACGGTCTTGAGGTTGAACTCCGCCGACATCCCTCCGACGACGACCGCGAGGTGGTACGGCGGACAGGCCGCCGTGCCGAGCTTGCGCGTCTCCTGGTCGACGAACTGCAGCAGCGACTCCTCGTTGAGCACCGCCTTGGTCTTCTGGAACAGGAAGGTCTTGTTCGCAGACCCTCCGCCCTTGGTCATGAACAAGAACTTGTAGGCGTCGCCCTTCTCCGCGTAGAGCTCGATCTGCGCCGGCAGGTTGTCGCCGGTGTTCTTCTCGCTGTACATGTCGAGCGGCGCCATCTGCGAGTAGCGCAGGTTGGTCTCGGTGTAGGTCTTGTAGACGCCCTTGCTGAGCGCGCGCTCGTCGTCGCCGTCGGTCCAGACGTCCTGGCCCTTCTTGCCGAGCACGATCGCGGTGCCGGTGTCCTGGCAACCCGGCAGCACCATGCCCGCGGCGACGTTGGCGTTCTTCAGCAGCTGCAGCGCGACGAAGCGGTCGTTGGCCGAGGCCTCGGGGTCGTCCAGGATGTTCTTGAGCTGCTGCAGGTGCCCCGGGCGCAGCAGGTGGCTGATGTCGCGGATCGCCTCGAACGCGAGCTGCTCCAGCACGCCGGGCTCGATCTTCAGCAGCGTGCGCCCGGCCGCGTCGACGGTCGAGATGCCCTCGGTCGTGACCAGTCGGTAGGGCGTGTCATCCTCGCCGAGCTCGAAGATCGGTTGGTAGTCGAACGACATGCCCGCAACCTACCGGCGCCCGCCGCCGGGGGCTATCACCGGCAGCGCGAAAGCGGACCGCCGCGACCGCGTGGCAGGCTGCGGCCGTGACGGCACGGCTGCGCGTCACCAGCACGCCGCCCGCACGCGGTAGGCGCTGAGCACGAACCCCGCGACGCCCGCCGCGACCAGGGCACGCGCAGCCCAGCGCTTCGCGTCCGCTGGCCTCGCGCGCAAAGTTCCCCCGGACGTCCCCCACCAGACCGCCGCCGCAGCGGCGCCGATCCCGTAGGCGACGACGTCGAGCGGGTCGCGCACGGCGCCGGGCACCAGCAGCGGCAGCGCGGGCCCGACCAGCTCGAAGCAGATCGACCAGAGCGCCCAGTGGCCGAGCCACTCCCCGGGGGACGGCGGCTCGTCGTGCGCGCGCAGCCCCATCCGCCGCTGCAGCCACAGCGTGGCGGGCAGCAGCACCGGCAGACACAGCACGTCGCCCAGGTAGCCGCGCACGAACCACGCTTCGTCGGGCGCGCACGGCTTCCACCAGGCGCTGTTGCACGCGTAGAGCAGCGCGGCGAGCGCAAAGAGCGGCTCTCGGCAGTAGGCGAACCGACGCGCGGGCATCGCCCTGACCATAGCGCGGCGGCCGACCGGACGGCTAACCTGCTGCCGATGAAGCCGCGCGCGCTGGTGACCCGACACGTCTACCCCGCAGCGATCCCGATCCTGCAGGAGCACTGCGTGGTCGACTACCAGGACACCTACGAGGTCATGGACGAGGCGCGGCTCGCCAAGAAGCTGGCGCTCGCCGACGGCGTCGTGTGCCAGCTGACCGACCCGATGTCGCGCGCGGTCATCGAGGCCGCGCCGCGGCTGAAGGTCATCAGCCAGGTCGCCGTCGGCTACGACAACGTCGACGTCGACGCCGCTACCGAGCGCGGCATCGTCGTCACCAACACGCCGGGCGTGCTGACCGAGGCGACGGCCGACCTGACCTTCGCGCTGCTGCTCGCGGCGGCGCGGCGGCTCCCCGAGGCCGAACGCTACCTGCGCGAGGGGAGGTGGCAGCGATGGGACGTCGACCTGCTTTGCGGCGGCGACGTGCACGGCCGCACGATCGGCGTCGTCGGCCTCGGCCGGATCGGGGCGGCGGTCGCGCGGCGCGCGCGCGGCTTCGGCATGCGGGTGCTCTACGCCGGCCGGCGCGAGGCGCCCGCCGCGCACGAGCTCGGCGCGAAGCGAGCCCCGCTCGACACCCTGCTCGCCGAGAGCGACTTCGTCACGCTGCACGTGCCGCTCAACGAGGAGACCCGGCACATGATCTCGGTCGCGCAGCTGTGCGCCATGAAGCGCCACGCGGTGCTGATCAACACCGCGCGCGGGCCCGTCGTCGACGAGCGCGCCCTGATCGCCGCGCTGGAGGAAGGCCTGATCGGCGGCGCGGCGCTCGACGTCTACGAAGCGGAGCCGAACGTGCCCGAGGCCCTGCGCGCGCTGCCCAACGTCGTCCTGCTGCCGCACGTGGGCAGCGCAGTGACCAGCGTGCGCTCGCTCATGTGCGCGCTCGCGGCGCGGGACTGCGCAGCGGTGCTCGGCGGGCACGAGCCCCCGCGGCACGTCGTCAACCCCGAGGCCATCGCGTGACCGCAGAGACGCAGCTGCTGATCCGCGCCTATGACGCGGCGCTGGCCTGCGTGCGCGAGCGGGTCGACGGAGAGGTCGCGCGCCACGTCGAGGCCGCAGCCACAGTGCTCGGGCCTTCGGGAGCGGTCCTGCTCGTCGCGTTCGGCAAGGCGGCGCGGCCCATGGCCGAGCGGGCCGTGCGCGCGCTCGCTCCCCTCGCTGTGCGCGTGCGCGGCCTGCTGGTGCCGCCGAACGACGACAGCGCGCCGCTGCCGCCGCTCGAGGTGATCCCGGGCGGCCACCCGCTCCCGACCGAAGGCAGCTTCGCGGCCGGGCGCCGCGCGCTCGAGCTCGCCGCCGGCGCGGGCCCAGAGGACGCGGCGGTGTTCTTGGTGAGCGGCGGCGGCTCGGCGCTGCTCGAGCTGCCGATCGACGACGCGGCCTCGGTCGCCGACTGGCGCCGGCTGCAGCAGGCGCTGGTGGGCAGCGGGGCGTCCATCGAGCGCGTCAACGCGGTCCGGATGCGGCTCTCGGCGATCAAGGGCGGACGCCTCGGCGCGGCGGCGGCGCGCGCCAAGGTGTCGCGCACGCTGGTGATCAGCGACGTGCCGGGTGACATCGAGACGGTCGCGTCAGGGCCGACCGCGCGCTGCGGCGCGCGCCCGGACACCCTGTGCGAGGACATCGAAGCGCTCCAGCTCGATCGCGCGCTGCCCGACAGCGTGGCGGCCATGCTGCGGACAGGAGCGGTGCCGGGGCTACCGCGCGACGACGCAGTTCCCGGCGAGCTGGTGACGATCGCCGACGAACACCACGCGCGCGCGCGCGCCGCAGCCGTGCTGGCCGCAGCGGGCGTGCACGTCGACGACGCGCTGGACATCGACGACGCGCCGTACGAGCGCGCGGTCGACGAGGCGCTCGCGCGCCTCGAGCAGCTGGCCCGGAGCCACCCGGGCGAGGCTGTCGCCGGGGTGACGACCGGCGAGCTGAGCGTGCCGCTGCGAGGCGACGTGGGCACGGGCGGCCGCAACCTACAGTTCGCGCTGCGGTGCGCCGAGCAGATCGAGGGCTCAGAGGTCACGGCGCTCAGCTGCGGCACCGACGGCGTCGACGGCACCGCGCCTGCAGCCGGCGCGGTGGTCGACGGCCACACGGCGGCGCGCGCGCGCGCCGAGGGCTTCGACGTGCCCGCGCATCTGCGCCTCCGCGACGCCTACCCGCTGCTGAAGCAGCTCGGCTGCACCGTCG
>JBERSB010000375.1:0-5319 GCA_041236755.1 Luminiphilus sp.
GAATTCTTTCCGGCGACCAACTCGACATCGACGGGGTCGGTTTCGCCCCAGAGGCCGACCGTGTGCGGGAGCGCCACGTCCTGCCCTGCGCCGCCGTTGGCGGTCACCTTCACGTGCTGCTGCCAGCTCGGCGACGCGACCCGGAGCGTCAACCGGTAGGTCCCCGCAGCGGCCACCTCGACCTCGTACTCGAGCGCCTCGCCACGGCCGTTGCGGCTGTAGTGCAGCTGCTTGCCGCCGAGGTTGCTCGGCAGGAACACCACCTTCCCGCCGCTCTTGGTCGGCTTGGTGCAGGCGACCGCGGGGACGGTGATGACCCCTTGCTCGTCGACGACGACGCGGCGGTCCTCTTCGGTGACCGTCGCGGCCTCGACGCGGTAGCGGTTGCGGGCGTCCTCGGCCTCGCCCAGCTCGGCGCCGACCGCTTCGAGCGCCTCTGCGCCCGACTGCTCGACGAGCTGCCGCTGGCGGTAGAGCGAGACGCCGTACCAGAACCCCGGCACGCCGCTGAGCAGGCCGTAGACCGGCTTCTCGCCGACCACGTCGCCGATCCACTGCGCGCGCTTGACCTCCATGTAGCCCTTGGCGTCGCGACGCGCCTGGGTCGTCGCGAGGAAGTCGAGGTCCTTGTTGTAGCGCGTCTTGGTCCACCCTGAGCCCCAGCCGGCACCGAGGCACGGCACCCAGCCCTTGGGCGTCCAGTGCACCAGCGCTGCGTGGCCGCGCTGCGGGCGCGCCGTCGTCGGCACGCCGAACGCGCGCAGGATGAAGCGGCCGAAGAACGCGCGCCGACCGCAGACGCCGCCGTTCATCAGGATGTTCTGGAAGAACTGCAGGTCGGACCGGTCGTGCTTGTTGTCCTGCGAGCCGTAGCGGATGTCCGTGCGCACCGCGCCGACGTAGCGCCAGCGGTCGTCCTTGGTGTAGACGTGGTCGGGCCGGTAGCTGCGCAGCATCTCGCGCCCCCACCCGAGCACCTCGTCCGGCTCTTCGCCGTCGACCACCATGCGGTAGTCCCAGACGGACAGCTGGCCGAAGCACGCGTCCAGTTCCTTGGCCTCGTAGGCGTCCTCGTAGTGGCAGAAGCGCGCGACCGGGTCGACCTCGCCCGACGCATCGCTCGCGCCGGTTGCGTTGCGCTGCTGGATCGGCTGCGCGTGCTCGAGCGCGATCGCGACCGCGAGCCGATGCATCGCGCCGTAGCGCGCCGACGAGCGCTTCGCCTGGATCTGCGTGTAGATCTCCATCGCGCGGCCGTAGGCGCCGCCCTTGGCGCCGTCGGCGACCGCCATCTGCAGCATCAGCGCCTCGTCGCCGAGCAGGCGGTCGACCAGCTGCTGCTGCTCCGCGCCCTGCTCCGCGAACGCGGCGAGCCCGCGCGGGGTCGCCTCCGACATCACGACGAACTTCGCGAGCCGT
Organism: Luminiphilus sp.; assembly: GCA_041236755.1. Taxonomy (GTDB): domain Bacteria; phylum Planctomycetota; class UBA1135; order UBA1135; family UBA2386. The sequence continues at coordinate 1,420 of JBERSB010000375.1, forward strand.
CCGTCCAGCGCGCTGCTCGAGAGCTTGCGCGACAGGCCGAGGCGCCCGAGCGCCTTCTTTGCGTCGGACTGCGCGCGCTCGAGCTTCGCCTCGGCGGACTTCACCGCGCGCTCGAGCTTGGGCTGGTTCTTCAGCGCCCGGTCGAGGTTGGCCTGGCGCTCCTCGAGCGCCTCCTCGCCCTCTCTGCGGTTCTGCTGCCACTTGGCGAGCTCGTCCGCAGCTGCCTTCTTCTCCGCTGCGGTCTTGGCCGCAGCCATCATCTGCTTGGCCTCCTGGATGCCGCGGTCGGCGCCGCCGATCCACTTGCCCTTGGCGTGCCCGACCAGCGCGCGGCAGGTGTGGACCTCACCGAGCGCCTGCTGCGCCTGCACCAACGCCGCCTTGGCGGCCTTCTCGGCGTCACGCGCGTCGACGAACGCCTGCTCACGCTTGGCGCTGACGGTGGGCAGCTCTGCCTTCAGCTCTTCGGCGAGCGCGCGGAGCTGCTGCGCGTAGCGCGACTCCAGATCTCCGGCCTGCGCCCGGAGCGCCTCGGCAGCAAACAAGGACAGGATCGCCGCAGACGCAGCGGACAACAGCCGGGTGGTGCAGTAGGTCATGGCAGGGCTCGACGATCCGGTGGACCGCGGCCCGACCTTACCACCGATCACCCGACAGACGACATACCCGGCGCTCGCCACCCGGTCAGGCGTATGCGCTCGATCAACAGCATGTGCGGCACGGTCAACGCAGCGAGACCAACGAACACCACCTGCAGCAGCCCGACCTCCAGGCCCTCTGGATCGAGCGCGAGGTAGGCAGCAGCACCGATCGCCGCAGTCGCCAGCGTCGGCACGCCGGCGGCCCACGCCACTACACGGAGCGACGGCGCATACATCTGCCTCGTCCGGTCGACGTGACGCCACGCATGCAGGAGGCAGAAGTAGACGCCGAAGCCGACCAGCGGCGGCGCGACCGAGCAGAGCGCCGCCGTCGCTGCGACCTCGAGCGCGGTGTGGCGATGCCGCCGCGCCGACCAGGCGGTGAGCAGCAGGGAGGCGACGAGCACGAACGGCGCAGCGTCCTCCAGCGCTGCTGCCGTCGCGGCCGAGGTCTCCCCCGGTGCCAGCGCACCGAACAGCTCGCGGAGCTCGTCTCCGTGCAGCAGCGCCGGCAGGCAGATCGGCGCGAGGCCGTGCACGAGGCGCAGCGCGGCCGGGCTGTGCGGCTGCAGGTCGCCGCCGAAATGAAAGACCGAGATCACCAGCAGCACCAGCAGCGACAGCCCCGGCGCGAACGACCAGCCGAGTACGACGGCCACACCGACGAGGACGTAGGCAACCAAGAAGACCGCCCACCGCGAAGCCCGGTCGAGACCGTGCGCGTGGCGCGCGTGCAGCACGTCCAGAGAGCCGTGCGGCACGCCGAGCAGCAGGACTGCTGCCGCGAGCACGGCGATCTCGACCGCCGCAGGCGCCCGCAGGTCGAACGACGCCAGCACCGCCACCGCGGCCGCGACGCCCAGGAACACCGCGTGCTGCTTCACGCGCTCCCCCGGCACGGCGCGCGCAGCATCGCACGCACGGACTGGTGGAGGAACGGCCCCGGCGGCAGCGCGCCGACCACGGCCAGCGCGTCGCGCAGCCCGCCCCGATCGCTCAGGAATCGGATGACGCGTGCCGGCTCTGTGCGCTCGAACATCCCGAACAGCATCGCGCCGCCGCGGGCGGGCTGCGCCCGCAGCACGCGCAGGAAAACCTCGTCCATCACGCGGCGCAGCCACGGCTCGCGAGCAGGCGGGCGCGGCACGCCTCGCGTCAGCAGGGACGCGGCGCAGGCGTCCGCCCAGGCCTGGATGCGCTGGAACGCGTAGCCGGTGCTCGCGCGCGCGCCGCCGTGGAACAGGCTGGCGCGCACGACTCCGGAAGCGGGCAGCGGCGCGTGCCCCATCGGCAGCACCCCGTGCTCCGAGCGCAGCACCGCGTAGTCCGCGCCCGCAGCGCGCGCGCGCACGTGCGTTGCCTGCCGCTCGGCGAGCGCGTCCGCAGCGAGCGGGCGCGGACCGAACACCGTGGTCTCGACGAGCGCTCGCCGCCGCGAGGTCGGCAACACGTAGACGAACTGCACGCCGTCCTCGCACGCTTCGTCGAAGTCCATCAGCACCGCCGCCGCCGGGTCGAACGTGTCGTGCGCCGTCTCGACGACGTCGCCGACGAACGACTGCCAGAGGATGCTGTCCGGACGCTGCTGCGGCGGCCGCGTGTCGACGACGTGCCGCGCCAGGACCGCCGCGCCGCCCTCGCGCTCGACGCGCCACGCGTTCCCCTGTCTCACGGGCGCTGCCGTGACCGCGCAGCCCAGCTCCAGCGTCACGTTCGGGCTGCCGGCGACCGCGTCGCGCGCGTGCTCGTAGAACGCGCCCGAAGGGATCATCTGGTACGGCGTGTCCACGCATTCGCACGCCGCTTCTCGGCCGCGGTCCCGCACGACGAAGCGGGACCACGAGGCGGCCGCGAGCGCGTCGTAGCGGTGCGGCTCCAGCCGCCAGAAGCACCACGTGCGGTCGTCCTCGTAGCGAGCGCGCGCCTCGAGCACGAGCGTGCGCGGCGCGCGGTCACCCGCCGCGCTGAGGCGCTCGGCCAGGCTCAGCCCGGCGAGTCCGCCGCCGAGCACGACGAGGTCTATGTCAGGCAAGCGCGTGCTCCTCCACGTGCGCGCCGCCCAGTCCGGCGAGGTGCGCGTGCAGGCCCGCGTCGTGCAGCTTCGGCCGCAGCCAGAACGACGGGCGCAGGACCGCGGTGGCGAGCGCCGTCGCCGTGATCCACAGCTTGGCCAGAGTCGGCACGTAGGCGCGCACCTCGGCCGCGTCTTTCAGCGCCCGGACCCGCCCGCCGATCGCCCGGTAGTTCTGCGCGGCGATCAGGATCGCGAAGCGCGCCCGCAGCGGCAGATACGCGAGCCCGCGCCGGCCGCTCTCGTAGTAGCGCTCGGCGCGCTCGAGCAGCGCCCAGCGCGCCCGCCGCGCCGCTGCACGCGTCGCAGGGTCCATCGCGGCCAGCGCCGACGCGGACGCGCCGTCGACCATCGACTGCGGCACGTAGCGCCGGCCGCGCACCGCGTCCTCGTGCACGTCGCGCGCGATGTTGGTCAACTGCATGGCGATCCCGAGGTCGATCGCGAACGGCGCTGCGGCCGGATCGGGCTGGTCCAGCGCCTCGCACATCATCACGCCTACGGTCCCCGCGACCCGGTAGCAGTAGCGCATCAGCTCGCGGTCCGAGTCGAAGGCCACCTCTTCGAGGTCGCGGAGCACGCCGTCGACGAGCGCCGCGGCAGCCTCGCGGCCGGCCACGCGTTCGCCGAACTGCGCGAGCACCGCCGCGACGAAGGGGTCGTCCGACGCGCCGCGGTCCAGGTCCTGCCGCACCTGCTGCAGCGCGCGCGCAGCCGCCGCCGGGTCGTCCCCCTCGTCGGCGACGTCGTCGAGGTCGCGGCAGAACGCGTCGAGCTCGGTGGCGCGCCGCGCGTGCCGCTCGCCGAGGAACCGCCGCGCCCAGGCGAACGTCTTGCCGTGCTGGCGCAGGACGGCGTCGGCGCGCGCGAGCGCATCGCCACCCTGCGTGGTCATGGCGTCGGCGCAGCGACCAGCTCGTCCAGGACCTTCGCGGAGCAGAGCACGCCGGGCATGCCTGCGCCCGGGTGCGTGCCCGCGCCGACGAGGTAGAGGTTGCGCACGCCCTCGGCCCGGTTGTGGAAGCGGAACCACGCCGACTGCCGGAAGATCGGCGCCACCGAGAAGCCCGCGCCGTGCACGCTCAGGTAGTCCTGCTTGAAGTCCTCGGGCGTCATGTAGAAGTCCGCCGTGATCGTCTCACGGAGGCCCGGCAAGATCGACTCGTCGAGCGACTTCACGATGCGGTC
>JBERSB010000376.1:0-2919 GCA_041236755.1 Luminiphilus sp.
TGCGGAACGCCTGCATCGCTTCGCGCAGCGGCGCCTTCGGGTCCTGGATGCGCGTCATCGCGGCTGCGACTGTCATCAGGTAGGCCTCCTCGTCCTCACCGCCGCTGTCGACGAGCCGCTTCGCGAGCGGGTAGAGCTGTTCGAGGAACGCGGGGTAGTCGAGCGCGCCGCGACGCGGTGCCGGCGGCTTCTCGACCGGATCCTGCGCGCGCGGCAGGCCGCCTGCGAGCAGCGCCGCGACGCCCGCGGCCGACAGCCAGAACACCTGCCGACGCTCGAGGGTCACGCCGTCGGCGACTTCCTCGGGTCGTCTGCTCGGCGCGTCGGAGACGACGGGCGATGCGTCGGTGTCGTCACGGAAGTAGCTCATCGCCGCATCCTACCAGCGCGCGCGGCGCGCGGCGCGTCAGCCGTTCTTGACGCCGAAGTAGATGCCGTCGCCGACGGGGACCACCAGTCCTTCGAGCTCCGGCGCCGCGGTCGCGGCGTCCAGGAACGCGCGCAGTCCGACCTCCATGTCGCTCTGGCCGTCGGCGATGCGGCCGCCCGCGAGCACGTTGTCAGCGAAGACCGCTCCGCCCGGCCGAAGCAGACGGAGCGCGTGTCGGAGGTAGTCGACGTAGCCCGGCTTGTCCGCGTCGAGGAAGACCGCGTCGAACGCGCCGTCGGGCAGCTCGGCGAGGGTCTCGGCTGCCGGTCCGACGCGGACCTCGACCTTGCCGCGCTGATCCGACTTGTCGACCCACGCGCGCGCGAAGGCTGCGTGCCCGGGATCCAGCTCGTGCGTCACGACGCGGCCGTGCGCGGGCAGGCCGCGCGCCATGCAGATCGCCGAGTAGCCGCCGAGCGTGCCGACCTCGACCACCTGCTCGGCGCGCAGGCTCTGCATCATCAGCTTGAGGTAGGTGCCTTGCTCGAAGGAGATGTGGATCTCGGGCAGGCCGGCGACGGCTGCCGCCGCGCGCAGGTCACGGAGGAAGACGTCCTCTTGCGTCGTCTTGGTCGCGAGGAACGCGAACAGCTGTTCGTCGACCGGAGTGCTCGTCTTGGGCATGACGGCGACGATACCCCGAACGCTGCGCCGCTCGCGCGCGAGCGCGTTTGCTTGGTCCACCCGGGCGGTCCGGGTATGCCTGTGGACGTGACCACATCATTCGACCCTGCGGCGGCGAAGGCCCGCCTGCTCGAGCTCGTCCGTGAGCGCGCCTACAAGGACGGCATCGACATCGTGCTCGCGTCCGGCAAGCGCTCCGACTTCTACATCAACGGCAAGAAGGTCTCGCTGCACCCCGAGGGCCTCTACCTGATCGGGATGTTGCTGCTCGACAAGCTGGAGAAGTACCCCGAGATCACGGCGGTCGGCGGGCTGACGCTCGGCGCGGACCCGATCGCGAGCGCCGTCGCCTGCCTGTCGCACCTGACAGGGCGCGACCTCAAGGCGTTCCTGGTGCGCAAGGAGGCCAAGGGTCACGGCACCGGCTCGCGCATCGAAGGAGACCTGGAGCCCGGCGAGAAGGTCTGTGTGATCGAGGACACGGTCACGACCGGCGGCTCGGCGCTCAAGGCGATCGACGCCGTCGTTGAGGCCGGGGCAGAGCCGGTCGTCGTCATGGCGATCGCCGACCGCGAGGACCCGGACGCGGCGCCGTTCCGCGCCGAGCACAGAGTCGAGTGCCTGGTGACGCTGAGCGAGATCCGCGCGCGGTGAGCGGCGACGCGGGCAAGCGCACCTATGCGATCGTACCCGCCGCGGGCCTCGGCGAGCGGATGGGGCAGGACAAGGCCCTGATCGAGCTCGGCGGTTCTACCGTGATCGAGCGCGTGGTAGCGACGTGCCGCGCGGCGGGCGTCGACGGCGTCCTGGTCGTGCGCCGCGAGGACGCGGCACCCCTGCCCGAAGGGCTGGACGTAGAGGTCGTGAAGACCAGCGGCAGGGGCGAGATGTCCGACAGCCTGCGCATGGCGCTGCTCAAGCTGCCGCGCGAGGCCGAGGCCGTATTGGTGTTCCCGGTGGACCACGCGCTGGTCGAGGCCGACACCGTGCTCGCGCTGCGAACCATGCTGACGCGCGAAGGCTGCGCGATCGCGCTGCCGCTGTTCCGGGAGCGTCCGGGCCACCCGGTCGCGATGAGGAGCGCCGTCTTCAAGGAGATCGACCGCGGCGACCAGACGCTGCGCGACGTGATCCGTCGCGACCCGGCGCGGGTCGGCGTCGTACAGACGGCCAACCACTGGGTGCGCGCGGATCTGGACCACCCCGACGAGCTGCGCGCGGCGAGGTGCGCCCTCACCGGCGGCCCCCTGAGCACGGTCGCGCAGATGTTCGGCCATCGGAGCCACCGCGCGTATCGGCCCGACGCGATCCCGGACCACCAGATCGAGCGCCTGGTCGACGCGGCGCGTCACGCGTCCACGTCGAGCTTCATCCAGGCCTACTCGGTCGTCGCGGTTCGCGAACAGCAGCTCAAGGCCGAGTGTGCGCGCCTGTGCGCCGACCAACGGCACATCCACGAAGCGCCGGTGTTCTTCGCGATCTGCGCGGACCTGCACAAGATCGCGCGCGCGTGCGCCGACCACGGCCAGGAGCTGCGCTCCGACAGCTTCGAGCTGTTCCTGCAGGCCACGATCGACGCGGCGCTGCTCGGGCAGAACCTGCAGCTCGCGCTCGAGGCCGAGGGGCTCGGCGCGTGCATGATCGGCGCGGCGCGCAACCAGCCGATCGAGCTCGCCCGCGCGCTGGAGCTGCCGCGCAGCTGCTTCGTGGTGTTCGGGATGACGGCCGGCGTGCCCGCCGACGACCCGGTGCCGCGGGGCAGGATGCCGTTGTCCGGCGTCCTGCACTGGAACCGCTACGACAGCTCGGACGTGTCGGGCGTGCTGCGCGGCGCCGACGAGGGCATGCGCGCGTGGGCGCGCCGC